>NZ_JBOFQF010000004.1:0-88486 GCF_051660745.1 Segniliparus sp.
GGCCGGGCGAAGACATCTTCGCCCGGCCACAACCGTTTTGTTTCTCCGCAGGTCAGCCCACTTCGACGCTCGCGTCAATGCCTGGGAAGGTGTTCTGCGGGGGAGGCTCGGCCTGAGGCTGGGGCTTCCCCTGCTGGGGCGGCGGGACCGGCTGCTGAGGCTTCGGCTGCGCCGGGGCAGGCTTGCTCGGCGCGGCGGGAGCCGCAGGCGGCACGTTCTCGGCAGGAGCCGGGATGTCGCCGTCCTCGATCGCGAGCTGGCGGTCGAGGTCCTGCAGGGCCTTCGGCCGCGATCCTGGGGACGCGGGCTCGTACGGGCCGATCTTGTCGATGTCCCAGGTCGTGGCGTGGTCCTCCACGTACCAGCCGCGCGGCCACGGGTTGCCGGTCTCCACGAGGCGCTGGAACATGCCCTCGAAGGCGACGACGCAGGCCGCCTGCGGCGTCTGGTACACCTGCTGGAGCCACGGCGCGACCTCGTTGGCCCACTCGACCTCCTCGGTGAGGAACTTCTGCCGGTGCCAGATGTCGTACCAGCCGAAGAAAAGGTAGTGGATCGCGTTGATCGGGTTCTGGACATTGATGATCGTCGGGTTGATCCAGTACCTGTTCGGCTTGATCGTCGGCTGGATGATCGCGATGAGCGGGCCGAAGAGCTGGGCCATCGGCTGCCATGCGGCGGCGGGGGCGAAGGCCTCCGAGACGAAGTCCCCGGCCATCGGCGCGAGCTCGATGATGTCCGCGAGGCCGCCGTAGCGGTCCGGGGGCGGCCAGCCGAACGGGCACGGCGGCTGGTAGAGGATCGGCCCGTTGTTCAAGCTGAGCACGCTCGCCAAAGCGGGATTGGAAGACTGGTCGCCGTCGTCGCCGCCCGTGTCCGGATCGTCCGCTTCGGCCGCCGCCAGGACGGCCTCGTTGCTCTCCGCCCGCGCCAGCATATGCAGCGCGTTCGCGGTCTCCGGGACCTGCAGGGCGAGCGTCGTGATCTGGTCGTACCCCGCGCCGTGGCTCAGCCTCGCGGGCAGGGCTTCGCTCGCGCCGTCTGGCTCGGCAGGCTCGGCCTTCGGCGGCGCGGTCGCGGCGGCGACCGGCTTCGGGCGTGCGGTCGGGGCCTGCGTCGCGGGGGCTTGCTGCGGCTTCGCTTTCGCTGCCCGGACCGCTGCGGCGAGACGGGCCAGCGAGTCCGTGATTTCTTGCCGGGTCGGCGCCTGCGGCGCAGTTTTGTGGGCCGCGTGCCGGTCGGGAGCAGGCTCGGCGGACACGGCCTGCGGCGGGAGCGCGCCGACGACGGCCATCGCGGACACGAGCGCAGCGCCCGCCGTCCGGGCGGCGCCGAACGCGGAACGGGTTCTCCCTCCCACTGGCTTCATCTGGATGCTCTTCCTGTTGTTCATTCGTCCTCCGCTCACGATCAAGGTCGAGTGGGCGCTGGGCTGTCCGACGGCTCGAAGGACCCTTCGAGGTGCCAGAGCCCGGTGAACTTGTCGAACGGCCCGCCGACGATGAGGCTCCGCCACTCAAGGGTGTAATGCTTCGTCGCAGGGTCGTAGGAGCCTTTCGCCCAATCTCCTTGCGGGATGTTATCCGCGACGGGCACGTCGAGGAACTTCTGCGCGGCCCAGTCCCAGACCTGTTTGACCTGCGCCGCGCCTTGGACCTCGGCGTCTTTCGCGGGTTGGGGTTTCGGCGCACCTTGGTTGAAGTACTGCCCGTTCCACGTGGCGGCCCAGCTGGACAGGTCCGCCACAAGCGTCCCGTCTTTCAGCAGCACGACCTTCGGCGGGCCGACCGGGCGCTTGGTCTGCGGGTCGGTCGGATTGGTGGAGATGGAGAACCTCACCAAGAAGAACGGGGTCGGCTGGGTCACCGAGCTCGCGAGCGAGTCGCCCGCCTTCGGGTCCGTCGGCGTGCCTGCGAAGGCGGGGTCGGGCACGCTCTGGTACCCGCCCGAGCGCAGGCCGCCGCCGGCGCCGGGTTCGAGGTACGTGTACGCGCCGGGCACCGGCTTGCCGCCGACCTGCCAGATGTCGGCGCCGGGGTTGGAGTTCGACATCACGCCGCCCGCAGGGGTGACCATCTGGAACCACGTCCCAGAGGGCGCCTTGTCGGGGCCGAGGGACTTGCCGGGATCGAATCGGAAGAGCCCGACAAGGTCTGTCCCGCTGCGGTCGGGCTGCGCAGGCTTGGCATTGCCGCAGGCGGAAGTCGTCGCGATCAGCAGCAGCGCGGCGAGCGCCGCTGCGGCGCGGCCCTTGGCGGTGGTACGGCTTGTGGTGTTCATGCTTGCTCCCTTTGGTCGGCGCGGTTTCTCCGTGTGAGCACGTCTGCGCCGACGGCGGCCACAAGGAGGAGCCCCGGCGAGAGATAGAACCAGCCGAACTCGTCGAATGCGGCGAAGCTCAGCGGGGCCGTGGTCTGGTTGAGCCGTTCGAGGGCCTGGAAGTGGCCGAGGTTGTCGGCGAACTCCTCGATCACGCCCGCGAAGTCGGAGCTGATCGTCGCCCATTGGTCCACGAACGCCCTCGTCGCGGGGAGCTTGGCCTGCGGATCCGTGTGCAGGTCGTTGAGCAGCTCGGCGGACGAGGGCCCGATCACCACGAACTGGCTCTGCGCCCAGCGGACGTTCTCCTCGGTGAGGATCGGCCGGAAGTCCGCGAGGAGCTTGGTGCCTGCGGCAGATTTGGCGAACACGCCCGTGGCGACGGGGAACAGGACAAGGCTGACTCCCACCAGCGCGGCGACGACCTGCAGCGTCCGGCGTTTGTTGGGGGCGGAGTCCGACAGGAGGCCGATGGTCCCGACGACGACGAGGGCGAAGCCCGCGAAACCGAAGACGAAGGGGAAGAGGCCGAACGGGGGCAGCGACTTCAGCTGGCCGAACACGCCCTCGTCGGCGCGCATTCGCGTGATCCAGCCAGAGAAACGCGTTTCGGTCTCCGGGAACTGCCGGGTGAACTCGGCCGTGTTCAGATGGGCGAGGTCCCCTTGCGGCAACTGCCTCGCCTCGGTCTCGGCGCGGGCGGCCTCGATCACTTTGAGATGGTCTTCGAGCCGGTCGAGGCGTTGGTCGGTGAGGACCGGGGTGAACCGTTCGACCATGCGCTGGCCTTCGGCCGCCTCGCCGTACATGCCGAGCCGGATCGGAGCCAAGATGAAGGCCACGCCGACCAGCACGAGCAGCGCCCAGAGCCAATTGGCGCGGAGCCAATGGGTTGTGGGCGGGCCCGCTCCCGGCGCGGAGGCCGGAGCCTCCGCCTCGTGCTTCGGCAGAGCTGTGTGCTTCGGCAGATCAGTCACGTCGAGGACGCCCTTCTTCGGCTCGCGCTTAGTGCCCGCCACGGTGCTGGCTCATCGGCCGCCGCCGAAGTGGCCCTGCAGGTGCCAGTAGCCGGTGAACCCGTCGAAGGGGCCGCTGACGATCAGGCTGGTCCACGAGAGCGTGAAGTTGCCGCTGCCGTCGATGGTGCCCTTCACCGGGGTGGTGAGGCCGGGGAGGTCGCCGCCCGGCTTCGGGGCGCCTTGGTTGAAGAACTGGTTGTTCCAGGTGGCGGCGAACGCCGAGAGGTCCCCGCTGAGCGTGTTGCCGTCGCGGTTGATCGCGGGCAGCGCCGTCGCCTCTTTGGTCTGCGGGTCGTTCTGGTTCGTCGAGGTCGCGAACAGCACGCCGTAGAAGCGCACCGGGCGGGTCACCGTCCCGGCGGTCGCGTCGCCGTTCCCGGCGAACGGCGACGCGGGCTGCGGCTGGTACCGGCCGCTGACCAAACCGCCGTCTGTGCCCGGAGCGAGCGGGGTGACGGTGTTGTCGCCGCAGGGGGAGTCGCTGTTGCCGAGGTAGGGGCCGTTCTCCCCGCCTGCGGGGAGGATCATGCGGAAGTACGATCCTTGCGGCGATCCGGCACACGTCCCCGGAGTGAGGGAGAACAGGCCGTTGAGCGTCTCGGCGTGCGCGGGCGCCGCTGGCGCGAGGACGGCCGATGCGAGGGCGGCGGCCACGCCGAGGCGGGCAACCGGGATGCGGGAGAAGATCGTCATGCGCGTTACTTCCTGGTTCACGGGGATTGGCCGGCGGGTGTTTGTCCGCGACGGTGTTGATTCGAGAAGAGCATGATGCGGCGCGAAAACACTGCTCGCATGCCACGAGGAGGCGGTTTTCCGCCGATGCTCATGGTCTTTCGATCAATTCAGGGTGAGCGCAACGGCGCGGTTGCCAGGTCGGCGGGGGATAACAGCGCAGCGGGTCCGACTGTCCATTTTCCGTACATCCGATGTGGCCGAGCTCATATACCTTCGCCAAGGACAACAGTTGACAGCACGTGCTGTGCTCACGGTTCGAAGGCAAGGATTCGCATGGCCCACTCCCCGGCAGGCAATGCCGTCCCGGCGGATGGAGGGCGGAGCGCCTGCTCGACCTGTGCAAGAACCAACCAGTCCAAGAACTAACCAGTGCAAGAACCAACCGGATAGCGAGGTCCTCGTTGTGATGTCGGAAGATCGATCCAGCATTGCCGCGCCAGCGGAAGACGGAACGAAGCCAAATTTCACGGCCCTGATCATCGGGGCTGGGTTCAGCGGGCTCGCCGCCGCGCTTGAGTTGCGCAAGCACGGCGTCCATGACTTTCAAATCCTGGAGAAGCACGATGGGGTCGGCGGCACGTGGTGGATCAACCGATACCCTGGCGTGGGCGTCGACGCTCCGCCCATGGCGTACCGATTGTCCGCGAAGCCTTTCCGGACCCACTCTTTGTTCCCCAAGGGGCATGAGGTGCGTCGGTACCTGAACTCTGTCGCGGACGACTTCGACCTCCGCTCGAAGATACGCTTGAACACCGTCGTTGAGTCGGCCACATGGTGCGATGAACGCCATCTGTGGCAGGTGCGATTGTCCTCGGGCGAAGTGCTGTCGAGCCGTTTCGTGCTCATGTGCCACGGTTTCCTAGAGAAACCGAAGACTCCCGACATTCCGGGGTTGGACAGCTTCGCCGGACCGGTGGTCCACACCGCGCGATGGGACGCTAGCACTGACTACTCTGGAAAACGAGTGGGCGTCATCGGCACAGGCGCGTCCGCGGTGCAGCTCGTGCCCGAATTGGCAAAATCCGTCGAACGTCTGACGGTCTTTCAGCGCACACCGATATGGATTGTGCAAAAGCCAGATCGGACGCTGAGCCCGGCGTTGCAGAAGGTGATCTTCTCCAAACCCGTCGACAGCCTCGTGATGCAGCTCTTGAGGAGCGCGTATAGTCTGGTCACCACGCCGTTCATGGAGAGGGAATGGTTCTCCAGGCGAATGACTGCGCGGCTGGTGGGAATATATAAAAGCATCCTGAACGACGCCGAGCTCGAGGCGAAACTTATCCCAAAATATCCGATGGGATGCAAGAGGCCGGAGTTTTCCTCCGAGTACCTCCAGGCGTTCAAGCAGGAGCATGTTGGGCTGGTGACGCAGGGGATAGACAGCGTGTCCCCTCGGGGGATTGTGACGGCAGACGGCCAAGAACACCCCATCGACGTGCTGGTGCTGGCCACCGGGTTTCATATTTACGACCAGCATTCGACTCCGTCGATGCCCGTCTTCGGGGTAGGAGGCGAGGAGCTTGGAGCGTACTGGCAGGAGAACGGCGCTTTCGCCTACGACGGCGTGTCGACGCCAGGGTGGCCGAATCTTTTCTTCGTCGGATGCGGGCCGACGGTGTACACGTTCGATGTCATCGACTCGATCGAGGGCTCGGCAATACACGCGCGTCGGACGATGATCGAGGCGCTCCGGACCAATTCGACACGGGCCGAGCTCCGGCTGCAGCCGTATCGGGGCTATCGGCGCCGCCGCAAGGCGGAACTGGCGAGGTCGAACTGGGGCGGCAGCTACTGCTCGGGCGCTAATTCATACTATTTGACATATCAAGGCGAGTTGCTGTTCCGTATTCGCGCCACTGGATGGCCGCAGGTGTTGAAGGATCGTTATTGGCCGCTCAAAGCTTTGTACTCGTTCGGCCGTCGGGCGAGCGCCCATAGGCCTGTCGGCCACGACCTCATGGTGGGGCAAGCGAAGTGAATGCCGAGAATGAACGTGGTCGCCGAGGGCGAGAAAGACGAGAGTTCGTGAGTCCTGCCCCGGCTTCGCGGGGAGAGCGGTCGACCATCGTTCACCACGACCGGCACGGGAACCCCGGCCTCCGATACGCGTTGTATGTGTCGAAGTTGTTGTCGATGCTGGTGCCGTTGTCTTTGCTTGAACGGGCTATGGTGCCCTTGAACAGGGCTCTTGCGCGAAAACGGGTCACGGTCAGTTGCATCGAACGAGTGGTCGGCCAGCGGCCTGCGTTGGTCTTCTCCGGACCCGGATACAGCGACCGCCATGCCGTGCTCTACTTCCACGGCGGCGCTTTCTTGTCGGGCAATCCGCAGGTCTTCTCGAAGCTGACTCGGTGGATCGCGGACAGGCTGCGCATGCCCGTGTACTCGGTCGACTATCGGAAGCTGGAGAGCGGCGGCGTCGGGTCGGCGGTGCACGACGCGGTCGAAGCATATCGGGATCTCCTTCGTCTCGGCTACACCAGCATCGTCGTCATGGGCGATTCGGCAGGCGGGTTCCTCGCGGGGAAGGTGGTGGAAGCGAGTGCGCAAGCGCAGCTTCCCCGGCCCGCCGCCTTCGTCGGCCTGTCGCCAGCGGTGGATCTGTTCGTGGGGCGCAACCCGTCCCGATCCGGATGGCGCGATGCTGTGCTCTCGAAGCTCAAGGTCGCTCAGTTGTCCAGGAAAGTCTTTCAGGGCCCGGTCGGTTTCGTCGGCGAGACTTCCCTCGTGGACGTGCCTGCCGAATCATTCCCCCCGTCAATGTTCATCACTGCGCGCGGCGAGTTGTTCGAAGCGGACATTTTCGAGCTCACGGCCAGGATCTCCCGATCCGGGGGCTCCGCAGTGACGCATAGCTTCGCTGATCAAGTGCATGACTTTGTTTTCGGAGTCGGATTTTCATCAAAAGCGGGCAGCCTTCCGGATAACGCGAGGTACGCGTTGTCGCTCGTGACCGGATTCGTTCTCGAAGTCGCCGGTTCGGAAACCGGAAGAATAGTCGCCAGCTCGGAAACCGGAGGAATACATGGCCGACAATCCTGATGTCACAGTTCTCGTGATCGGCGCGGGGCTGGGCGGTATTTGCGCCGCCGTTCGACTGCGCGAGATGGGAATCGACGATTATCTGGTCATCGACCGCGAGGACGGCCTCGGCGGCACCTGGCTCAAGAACAGGTACCCCGGCGTGGCGGTGGACATCCCGTCTGTGCTCTATCAGTACTCGTTCGCGGTGAAGCTGGACTGGTCCCGGGTCTTCGCTCCCGGGCATGAGGTTCTCGACTACCTAGAAAAACTGGTGTCAGAGCGCGGCCTGCTCGACAAGTTCCGCTTCGGCGTGGAGGTCGTCAAAGAAACCTGGGACGGGGAGAACAATTGGTGGTCGGTCGAGACGCGGGACGGCAGGACGATCACAGCTCGTTTTGTCATCTCGTCGCTCGGCCCGTTCCTCGATCCGAAATCAGGCGACGGCATACCTGGACTGGCAGACTTCAAGGGCGTGCACGCGTCGACGGCTTCGTGGCGAGACGATTACGACCTGAGGGGCAAACGCGTCGGGGTCATCGGGACTGGCGCGACGGGGGTCCAACTCGTCGCTGCGGTCGCGCCCCTGGTCGGCAGTTTGGTGGTTTTCCAGCGAAGCGCGGCGTACGCGCTCCCGAAACCAGATGCCGAGCTGGGCAGGCGCGCCCACCGGGTGCTGGCGCTGCCGGGCGTGACCCCTGCGCTGCGTTGGACGCTTCGCTCGCTCTTCGACGTTTTTTCTGGCTTCTTCCGCATTATGCCGTTCTGGTTGGCCACGCGAGTATTCAAATCGATGGACGCTTTGGCGCTAAAACATTACCCGCGCTACTTGCGGCGGGTGGTGGACGATCCTGAAACGGCGGCCGCGCTTGCGCCGTCGCACGGGTTCATGACCCACCGTCCGACCCTCAATTCCGAGTATCCGCGGGCCTTCAATCTTCCTCATGTGAAGCTTGAGACGAATCCTATCGACTCGGTCACAGAAAAAGGAGTCAGGACGATCGGCGGAACCGAATACGAATTCGACTACCTTGTCACCGCTCTCGGCTTCTCGGTGTTCTCGGAGCCGAAATCGTATCTGTCCGGACGAGTGATCGGGCGCGACGGCGTGGACCTCGGGCAATATTTCAACACGAACGGTATGCGGGCGTTCGACAGCGTTGCGGTGCCTGGTTTCCCGAATCGGTGGATGGTCGTCGGCCCGTACTCGTGGGTGGGCAGCACTTGGCACGATGTGGTGGAGCTTGCGGTGGCGCACGCGTCTCGCGCTTTGGAGGTGGCTCGTCGTTCGTCGGCTGTTTCCATCGAAGTGAAGCGTTCCGCGGAGAGGGATTTTCATGAGAAGATGCGTCGAGAGGCGAAGTCTATCGAATACTATCTCGCGGATCTCCACGCGGGCGAGACCGGGTACTACGTGAATTCGCAGAACGAAGCGCCTATATTCCGGTTCGGCAGCTTTCGGCGGTTGATGAAATATTCTCAAAAGGTTGGGCTGGAATCGTACGAAATTGTCGTGTGACGCCGCCGAGGGGCGGCACAAGGCGCGTGTCGGCTCGTCGGAATTATCGTGACTTCATGGGCGAAGCGATGCTCTTTTAGCAAGGGATGGATATGAAAGTTCTCGTTGGCAAGGTGGCGACCGTGAGCGGCGCGGCTTCCGGTATCGGTCGAGGCATAGCGGTCGAACTGGCCCGGCACGGGGCAAGGTTGTCGCTGACCGATATCAATTCAGCCGGCCTGCAAGAGACGGCTGAACTGTGCCGGAGCGTGGGCGCGGAGGCCAAGTGCTACCAGTTGGATGTGCGTGACCGCTCGGCGGTCATAGCGCATGCCGACGAGGTCGTCGCGGATTTCGGTGGATTGAACATCGCGATCAACAATGCCGGTGTCGCTGTTCCTGGGCTCATCGAGGCGACATCATGGCAGACCATGATCGCGCCATCGACGTCCTGTTCACAGGCATGTTGGACTGCGCCCGAGCCTATCTGCCGAAATTGCTGGAGTCGGGCGATGGCCACATGGTGAACACGTCGAGCACGGCGGGGTTCATAGCGCTTCCGGGAACAGCCACATATTTCGCGTCGAAATTCGGCGTGCGTGGATACCGTGCGCGGACACACGGAGAGCTTGCGGATGGAGCTCAAGGCCATGCGCCGCCCAGTGAGCGCCACGTGCTTGCATCCAGGGTTCATCCTCACCGACATCATTTCTGGCTTTGGAGACGCGGCCCGTGTCACCAAGAGGATCGCGCCGTTCGTGCCGAAGCTGTACCTTCCGTCGACAGTTGGAAAGCGTGTGGTCAAGGGAATACTCAAAGATAAAGCGCGTGTGTACTGCGGCTTGTTCGGGCGGTCGTTGCCAATCGTTGGATCGTCAGGCTCGTGGTATTTTCCGATCGTGTCGCGAATCACCCGGCAGGTGTACCGCGCCTGAGGCCGCTCAGGCCCTGAGGCCGCTCAGACGAAGACGCCTGCCCGTTCGGGCAGGCGCCTTCGTCTGAGGTGTGGAATTACCCGAGGTAGTGCTCGCGGTCGGGAAGCCCCATCTCGTCGCGCAAGGCGTTCTCGGTGAGGTCGTGCGGATGCACCGAGTCCGGGACCGGAGCCTCCGGCGTCCTCGGGTTGCCGTCCCAGTCCACCGGCAGGCCGACGGCCTCGTGCTCCGCGTTGGCGAGGTACTGCGGCGACCAGCTGCCGATGTTCTGCGAGTCGACGGGGTCTTTGCCGTTGGGGCCGTAGTCCCCCGGCATCATGGTCCCATTCGTGTCGTCGTAGGCGTGCGCCATCTCGTGGTACATCACCACGGTGGGGTTGAGCTCGTGGTAGTCCGGGGCCGACCCCTGCGTGAGGTTGCCGAGGTTGGTGAGCGTGGTGTCGATGCTGATGATCGCGTCCGTCCCGGCGCCGGGACGGTTGTGCTGCGTGTCGTAATAGAAATCGGAGTCGTTCGTCGGCTGGTCCCCGTGCGACGGCGCGGTGTAGCCGTTGTTGTACAGCACCTTCCCGTCGTTGAGCAGGTGGCCGTCGTCGATGAGCAGGTTGTGCCCGCTGTGGCCGAGGCCCTGGAGCATCTTCTGCCCGTCCGGCGAGGCCGCGAGCATTTCGAGGTCGTCCTGGATCCTGCGTTGGAATTCGGGCGAGCCCTGGACGGTGATGTTGTCGGGGACCTCCAACGGCTGGATGGTGACGACCTGGTTGTGCCCGGAGCCCTCGTTGACGTGCGTCCCGGCCTGGGCGTAGACGGTGTCGTTGCCGCCCTGGTTGTTGATCGTGGCCTGCCCGCTGCCCGCGTAGATGGTGTTCTTCCCGGTCCCCGCATTGATGGTGTTGGTCCCGGTGCCGCCGTAGATGACGCTGTTGCCGCTGCCCGCGTTGATCTTGTTGTTGCCGGAGCCGCCGTTGATGTAGTCGGCTCCCTTGCTGCCGGTCACGGTGTTGTTGCCCGCGCCGAGGTAGACGGTGTTGTGCCCGCCGCCGAGGGTCACTGTGTCGTCGCCGTTGCCCGCGTCGATGTACGAGCCGCCGACAGCTTGGTCGTCGATGACGTCGTTGCCGTCGCCGAGCTGGAAGCGCACGCGGACCGTCACATTCGGGTCGACCGAGACCCGGTCGTTCCCGCCCTGGGTCTGGATCAGCACGTTCTCCGAGTCCTGGGCGCTGAGCGTCTGCGACTTGCCGTTCACGGTCACGATCAGGCGACCGCCGGTGCCTTGCTTGACCGAGACCACGTCGTCGCCGGGGCCGGTCTGGAAAATGGCCATGCCTTGGTCGCGGGTGAACGCCAGGCCGTCCCCTTGGCTCTGGACGGCGGTTTGGTCGGCGCCGAGCGCGGGCGGCACGGCGAGGTTCGCCGCGCGCGTCAGGGCCGTGGTCGCCGCGTCGTCCAGCTGCTGGCCTTGGGCGAGCACGTCGGCCACCCGCTTGGGGAGCTCGTCGCGGAGTTTGAGGTATTTGGCCTTCTCGTCGGCGGGAAGCTCATGCCACAGGCCGGTCGAGCCGTAGTAGTCGTTGACCTCCCCGGCGTCCGAGAACGTGAAGCGCATCTGCGCGCCGTCCTCGATGATGTTGGAGGCCACGGCCTTGAGCTGCGCGCGGGCGTTCAAGATCGGGCCGAGGTCGGCGGCCAGCTGCGCGGCCGAGCCGCCTGCGGCCTTGGCGTACGCGTCGTTGCCCGCGAACACGTTGTTCGCGGCCTCGCGGGCTTGTCCGCCCCAGGTCAGCGACTGGCTGTGCCCCCGGACCGAGGCGCCGTGCGCGGGGAAGCCCTCGCCGCGCCGCGAGACGCCGCCGAGGAGGGCGTTCGCCCCCGCCGAGTCGTAGTTCACAATGTCTGGTTTGAAGGCCAACGCCATGATCAGCGGCCCCCGTCCCGCTCGACGAGGCGCATCGCGTGGAAGCCGCTGTCGTCGTTGCCCTCGTACAGCGCCGCGCTGGACTCGACCTGCGCGGCGGTGTCCTCCAGCCGTTTGAGGTACGCCTCGTCTGCCGCGGCCCACGCGTCTTTGAGGTCGGCGGCAGCCTGCACGGCGCTCCCGCCGAGCGCGGGGCCGTACGAGGCCAAAGCCTCGGCGGAGCTCTTCGCGATCTCCTGCGCCGCAGGAGCCTCTCCCCTGACCGCGCTCGCGTAGCTTCTCAGCTCCTCGGCGTTCACCGTCAAAACAGCATTGTCTGACATAGCACTCCTGCCTTGTAATATGATCCCGGCCAGGCTGAGCCCAGCCTCACGGAAAATCTGCTTACAGGCTTAGACGCAGGAGTTGTGCCTCAGGTTCCCCGGAAACTTGACCGTTACAAGTGGCGTGGACCACATTTGCGCACGCGTCCTCCCCGGCGCGGCGGGCCCTGGGGGCTCGCGGCGGGGTTCAGCGCTCTTGGCGGGGGTCGTCCGACAGTTGCGCCCGTTCCGACCCGTTCGCCAGGCGCTCCGTCTCTTCCGGGGGCCAGTCCAGCAGCGCCGTCGGCGCGATCGCCGGGCTCGGGGTTTTTCTGTGGGCGAGAAACGACGTCAACGTCCAGGTCATGCTCTCTCCTGTAGGTTGGCCGAGCGCTCCGCGCTGAGCCTCAGGTTCGAAATTCTGTGGGTTGTCTAAGAAGAGATCTTACTCGGTTTTTCGGCCTTCGCGGCGGCAGAGGGGGGCCGTTTCGGGGATGTCCTGTGGCGTCCGGCATAGCGAGGGGGCGGGGCTCCGGAAAAGCCCAGGAGGCCTCCCCGCTTTGTGGCCGTTGCGAAATGTGTCGCAACGAAATCGTGACTATTCTGTGATCCCCGAAAGATTGCCCCGCGCGCCGATGGACTACAGTCCCAGCACGGCACGACGTAGAAAGACGGGGAAGCATGTATTCGACACAGAGGCCTCGGCTTCGAACGGGCGAGGCTGCGTCACAAGGGACGCAGCGCAAGGACCGCGCCCCACGGGCGTCGCGGGTGTTGGCCGCGCTCGTCGACGCGCTCGTCGTGCTGCCGTTCGGCGTCCTGCTCGGCGTGGTGCAGGCGCATAAGGAATCGTCCGGCCTGTATTCCGGCACATCGGTCGGCGCAGCTGTCGCGTCGGTGCTCCTGTCGGCCTCGGCGCTGGCCGTGTTCGTCTGGAACGTCGTCGTGAAGCAGGGCAGGACGGGCCAGACGATCGGCAAAGAGGTGCTGAAGATCAAGCTGGTCCAGGAAGGCACCGGCCTCCCGGTCGGCAATGGCCGAGTGCTCCTGCGCCATGTCGCCCATATCGACGCGGGCAAGCGGTCGCGCGCCGTCGTCGTGCGGGCCTAGGGCGGCTATTTCGGCTTGACGAGGGGGAAGGCCAAGGTCTCGCGGATATTCCGCCCGGTCAGCAGCATGACGATCCGGTCGACGCCGACGCCGAGTCCGCCGGTGGGCGGCATGGCGTATTCCAGCGCCTCGAGGAAGTCCTCGTCGAGCTCCATGGCCTCTGGGTCGCCGCCCGCCGCCGCCGCGGATTGGGCCTGGAGCCTGCGGCGCTGCTCGACAGGGTCGTTGAGCTCGCTGTAGGCGGTGGCCAACTCCATGCCGCCGACCACGAGGTCCCAGCGCTGGGTGAGCGCGGGCCGGTCGGAGTGCTGTTTGGTGAGCGGGGAGACGGACAACGGGAAATCGCTGTAGAAGGTCGGCGTGGTCGTCGAGTGCTCGACCAAACGCTCGTACAGCTCCAAGAGCAGCTGCCCCGCGTCCCAGTCGGGACGGAACTCGAAGCCCCGCGAGGCGAGGTGCTGGCGCAGCTTCGGGACGGGGGTGTTCTCGTCCACCTCGTCGCCGAGGGCTTGGGAGATCGCGGTGAGCATCGGGATCATCGGCCAGGGCCCCGGGGTGGCGAGCAGGCCCTCGTGGCCGGAGGCCTGCGCGCAGGCGCGCAGCATCCGCTCGGTCAGATCTCGCATGCCCCGGTAGTCGGAGTGCGCCTGGTATGCCTCGAGCAACGTGAACTCGGGGTTGTGCGTCGCGTCCACGCCCTCGTTGCGGAAGACTCGGCCGATCTCGAAGACCCGCTCCATACCGCCGACGAGCAGGCGCTTGAGATAGAGCTCCGGAGCGATCCGCAGATAGAGCGGCAGGTCGTACGCGTTGATATGGGTGCGGAACGGCTCTGCGTTCGCGCCGCCGTGGATCCGCTGCAGGACCGGGGTCTCGACTTCGAGGAACCCCTCGCCCCACAACTGCTCGCGCAGGGCGCGCAGCACCGCGCCCCGCGTCGACAGCGCGCTGCGCGCCTGCGGGTTCGTCATGAGCTCCACATGCCGCAGACGCACCTTGGCCTCGGGGTCGGCGAGCCCTCGGTGCTTGTCCGGGAGCGGGCGCAGGCATTTGGCGTCGAGCCGCCAGTCCCTCGCCAAAAGCGAAGCCGTGCCTGTTCGCGAGCTTCCAGGGACCGCTTCCACGCTGATCAGGTCGCCGAGGTCGATCTCCTTGCGGAACGCGTCGAGCCTGCCTGCGGCGAGCTCGCGCTCCTCGAGGACCACCTGTGCGAAGCCGGAGTTGTCGGAGAGGTCGACGAAGACCACCCCGCCGTGGTCGCGCTCGCGCAGCACCCGGCCCGCCACCCGCACCTGTCGCCCGGAGCGGGACATCCCCGCGGCCAAGGCGTCGCGGACCGTCGAAGTCGGCGGCTCGGACTCCGGATAAGGGTTCACGCCCTGGTCTTGGAGCCGTTCGAGCTTCCCGATCCGCACGCGCACTTGCTGCGGGAGCCTCGGCTTGTTCCGCTGGTCGTCCTCGGACGCGGCGGCGGGGGAGAGCAGGGCCGCGGGCGCGGTCGGGCGCTGCCCGGCGCGTTCGGATTTGCCGCCGAACTTCGGCACGACGAGGAAGCCCTCGGCGATGCCGGAGGCCATGGCGACCCTCGGGACGAGCCGGGCCTCCTCGAAGCAGACGTACCGGGGGACCCAGTCCGGGCCGAACCGGTGGTTGAAGCGGTACATCGCCTCCAGCTGCGTCCATCGGGAGAAGAACAGCAGCACGCCGCGCCAGACGCGGACCACCGGGCCCGCGCCGAGCCGGGAGCCTTCTTCGAAGGCGTTGCGGAAGACGGCGAAGTTCAACGAGATCTTGGTGACGCCCAGCTGCCTGCAGTGCATGGCGAGCTCGCAGATCATCAGGTCCATCACCCCGTTGGGCGATTTCGGATCCCGCCGCATCACGTCGAGCGAGACGCCCGAGCGGCCCCAGGGGACCAAGGAGAGCAGGCCGACCACTTCGCCGTCCGGGCCGAGCGCCTCGACGAGCAGGCAGTCGCCGTCCGTGCCGTCGCCGAGCCTGCCGAGCGCCATGGAGAAGCCGCGCTCCGCGCCGATCCGCCACTCGTCCGCCCTGCGCACAGTCGCGGCGAGCTCTTCGGGGGACAACTGGCTGTGCCTGCGGAAGCGCACGGTGATCCCGGCGCGCTTGGCGCGGGTCACCGCCTGGCGGGCGACTTTCCGGGCCGATCCGTCCAGGGTGAAGACCCGTGGGTCGAGGATCGCCTCGTCCCCGAGCTGCAGGGCGGAGAGCCCCGCCTCGCGGTACGCCCGCGCGCCGCGCTCGCTCGCCCCCATGACGGCGGGCGTCCACCCGTAGCTCTCACAGGTCGCGAGCCACGCGCCAATGGCCCCGGCCCAGGACCGCTCGTCGCCGATCGGGTCGCTTGAGGCGAGGCACACCCCGACCTCCACCCGGTAGGTGATGGCCGCTTTGCCGTTCGGCGCGAAAACCGCCGCCTTGTCGCGCCTGGTCGCGAAGTAGCCGAGCGAGTCGTCCTCGCTGTACGCGGCCAAAAGGCCCCGGATCGAAGACTCTTCCTCCGCCGTGAGCGCGGCCGCGAGACGCTGGGAGCGGAACAGCACCATCACGGCGGCGATGAACGCGAACGCGCCAAAGAGCCCGAGCAGGGTGTTGACGAAGCCGAAGGTGTACCCGCTGAAGTCGTGCCGCTCGAACGCTGTGAAGACGACCACGCGGTTGAGGGTGTAGGCCAGGCGCTCGTCCGAGGGCAGTGTGTGCGGGAAAGCCTCGACCAGCGCCCAGCCGAGCCCGGTCGCCACGACAAGGCCGCCGAGCAGCGTGACGAGCGCTCGCAACGGCGCGACCCGACGGACTTTCGTGCTGAACTCCCGGTGCGCGGCGAGCAGCAGCGCGATGGCGACGATGTGGGTGGCCAGCCCCGCGATCGGCCAGAACCGCTCGTGGTGGAACAGCTGGGCGACGTTGTACGCGGCGTAGACGACGAGCGCGCCGAGCAGCACCAGCCAGGCCAGCCGCTTGCGCTCGGAGAGCGCGGCGGCGAGGAGGCCCAGCACGAAGGCCCAGGCGAGGCTGGTGTCGGGGATCGCGAAGAAGTACTGGTCGAGGTACACGCGGGGCGTCTCGGCCAAGCGCCGGAGATGCGGGAAGACGCTGAGCAAGAACGAGAGGATCGAGAACGCGCCGATGACGAGTCCGGCGCGGTGCGGAGCCTCGTGCAACGGGCCTTTCCGTCTGCGCCGCGCCTGCGCGGCGGGCCGAGGCGGACGCAGCTCTGCCCCCGGCTCGTGTTTCGGCTTCTTCTCCTCGACCACCCCTGTAGCCATTGCTCTCGTCACTTCCTCCGTGGTCTAGCGCTCGGTGAGCACAATCCCGTCCTCGTCGCTGTGCAGCAGGTCGCCGGGGGTGAAGACGACGCCGCCGAACTCCACCGGCACGTCGAGCTCGCCCGCGCCGGTCTTGCCGCTCTTGCGGGGGTTCGTGCCGAGGGCTTTGATCCCGACGTCGAGCCCGGCCAACGCGGCCGCGTCGCGCACGGCGCCGTGCAGCACGAGGCCTGCCCAGCCGTTGTCCTGCGCGAGTTTGGCGATGACGTCCCCGACCAGCGCGGTGTGCACGCTGGCGGAGCCGTCCACCACGAGCACTGCGCCTTCGCCCGGTGTGGACAGGGTGGCCTTGATCAGCGCGTTGTCTTGGAATGCGCGGATCGTGCGCACCGGGCCCGAGAACTCCTTGCGTCCGCCGAACTGCCGGAACTGGGTGTCGCAGCTGCGGACTTGATCGCCGATCTGGTCGACGAGGTCGGCGGTGGGAATGAAGTTCACAGCAGTCATACAGGTCACTCTAGTGGCCTCGTCTAAACAAAACCTGAGAGCGTTGCCCATATCGTTTGGCCTGGCCGTGCGACACGCCCGGCGCGGGTTTCGTGCGTTAGAATCATGGGCCGTGCCGAGCGACGCCGCCCCAGGATTGAAGACCCAGGCCCTCCGTTTCCTCGCGACGGGCGTGTTCTCCGCCGTCGTGGACTACGGGCTGGTGATGGCGCTGTCCCAGTTCGGGGTCCCGCCGAACATCGCGAACATCGCGGGTTTCGTCGTCGGCACGACCGTGGCGTATTTGATCAACCGGCGCTGGACGTTCCAGGCCGAGCCGAGCGCCAAGCGGTTCGCGCAGGTGGCCGCCCTCTACGCGGTGGCGTTCTTGCTGCGGACCGGCATCTTCGCCGGGGCCTACGCGCTGCTGCTGTCGTGGGGGCTCGCGAAGTTCCCCGCCGAGTCCGCCGCGTGGGTCGTCGCGCAGGGCACGGTCACAGTGATGAACTTCCTCGTGCAGCGGCTGGTGATCTTCCGGGCGCCTGCGAGCCTGCCGGACTCGGCGGAGCGGCCGTGAACTGGCCGTCCGCGCCGGGGGTTGCGGAGCTGGCCGGGCTCGGCTCGACAGCCGGGGGGGACGCGGTCGGAGCGGGCGACGGCGAGCTCGTGTCGCTCGGGCGGCGCGGGCGCGACAGCGGGGCCTCGGACTCGCTCGGACCCTCCGAGGGCCTCGGCCTGGTCCTGCTTTCGGACGGGCTCGGCGTGCCGGATGCGCTCTCCGAAGTCGACGGCGTCTCGGAGGTGGACGGTTTCGGGCGCTCGGAAGACCGTGGCGGCGCTGCGGTGGTCTGCGGCGGGTAGTACTGCTGCGTGGTCGGGACCTGTGCGGGGACCGTCCAGTTGCCGTCCGTGCCGAACACGGCATTCGTCGGTGGCGCCCACGGTTGCGCGGGGGGCTCGGGGGCGGGGATCGGTTTCTTCGTCACGTCGAGGAGCACATAGAGGACGACGAGCAGAAGCGTGGACGTGCGCAGCCTGCCGTTGAAGAACGTCGCGGGCAGCCGCCGCTTCGCCGCCGCTTTGTCCTTCGCCGCCTGCGCGGCGACTTTCGGGAACTGCCAGCTCGGGGACCCTTCGACGTGCGGGGGCCTGCGCTTGTCGCTCTGCTCGGTCATCGCACACGCTCCTGGGGCGCGGTGTCCTCTTCCGGGCGGGTCGGGCGGATGGCCTTCTTCGGCGCGTCCGGCGGCTGTTGCGGCCCGGGGCTCGACATCGTCGCGATGCCCTCTTTGCGCAGCGCGGTCACGATCTTCGCGCGCAGTCTGCGGCTGAGGACGAATTGCTGGCCGGGCACGGAGTTCGCCACGATGCGCAGGTTGGCCCGGTCGAGCTCGATGCTCTCCACGCCGACGTAGACGGGCTCGCCGCGCAGGAGCGGGGCGAGGTTCGTGTCGTCTTTCGCAGTGCTGCAGATCTCGGCCAGCTTCTCGCGCAAGTGCCCGATATCGGTCCCGCTCGGGACGGGAATGTCCACAACGGCCTGCGACCAGTCCTTGGACATGTTGATGGACTTCACGATCTGGCCGTTGGGGACGGTGAAGAGCTCGCCCTCGGTGGAGCGGACCTTGGTCACGCGCAAGGTCACCTCTTCCACAGTCCCGACCGGGTCGTAGTTCGTGCCGAGCACGGAGAGCTGGACCAGGTCGCCGATCCGGTACTGCTTCTCGGCGATGATGAAGAATCCGGAGAGGAGGTCTTGGACGATGCGCTGCGCGCCGAAGCCGAGGCCCGCGCCCGCCGCCGTCGCGGGGATGGTGAGCCCGGTGAGGTCGAATTCCAGCAGCTTGGCGATGCGCAGCCCGGCGAAGAAGTAGACGAGGACGGAGAGGACCCATGCGATGGTCGACGCGAGGGTCTCGCGCTGCCGCGAGCCTTCGCTGCGCAAGCTGAGCTGGCGTTCTTTGAAGCCGCCTCGGCCGAGGACCCCTGCCGCCCAGCGCAGCAGCCGCGTGATCAGAATCGCCGCGACGACGACCATGGCGATGCGGAAGCCCCGGGTGAGCATCCAGTCGCCCAGGCTCTGCACGCCGAATTTGGCCAGCCAGGCGGTCCATTCGCTGTAGGGAGAAGCGATGATGACGGCGCGCACGTGTGTCGAGCTTAGTCGAAGACTCGGGTGGAGGCGGGCGCCTTCGCGAGGAGCGGCGGCGTGGGGGGATTGCCGGTCCGCCGGTCACCGCTCCCCGAAGCGCTCCTCGCGACCGATTCTGCGCAGCCGGACCCACTCGCGGAAACCCGGCAGGTCACGCCGGGTCACGAGGAAGAACCAGCCGAACCGGGCCCACTCCTGGGGCACGAGCTTCCGCATGCCGCGCTGGGCCTGCAGGTACCCACGGTTGCGGTATGTGTAGAAGCGTTTCGCCTCGTCGGAGGGGTATTGCGCGTGCATGGCCCCGCCGAGGATCGGCAGGAACTCGTCCGAGCCTTGCGGGTGCAAGTAGGAGGCCTTGAGGCAGGTCCCGAACGCGAGGCCGCTCGCCCCGAGCCTCCGGTGCACTTCGACCTCGTCGCCGCGCAAGAAAAGCCGCAGGTCCGGCACGCCGACCGCCGAGAACGCCTCGGATCGGAACAATGCGCCGTTGAAGAGCGAGGCGATCCCGGGGAGCAGCTCCGCGTCGCCCAGCTCGCGCCGCAGCCGCCGCCAGCGCAGGCCCCGGCGCAGCGGGAAGGCGAGGCGGTCGGGCTCGGCCTCGTCGACGACGACGGGGGAGACCTCGGCGAGCTGGTGGCGATTCGCGCAGCTCAAAAGCGAGGCGAGGGTGCCGGGGCCGTCGGGGCGGCCGTCGTCGTCTGCGAGCCAGACCCAATCGGCGCCTGCGGCGAGCGCGGTCAGAATGCCGAGCGCGAACCCGCCTGCCCCGCCGAGGTTGTGCTTGGAGCCGATGTAGCGGGCATGTGTCGCCGGGGTGTGCGGCCACAGGTCGGCGACGAGCGCGGCGACCTCGGGCTCGTCGCCGTTGTCGACGACCACCAGCCCTGCGAGCGGAACGGTCTGCTCCTTCAGCGCGAGCAAGGAGCGGCGCAGCGTCTGGGCGCGGCGGTGGGTGACGACGACTGCCCAGACGCGCGCTTGGCCTGTTGAGCCTGCGGGAGCCGGGCCTGCGGAAGATGACACGGCAGACCATTCTGCTGGACGCGCCTGCGGGTATGATCGAGGAGTGCCCGGACGCGCTCTGCGAACCCGGGATCGGAAACGCGAGAGAGCGAGAAGCGCCATGGCTGAATTCTTCGACAAGGTGAAGAGCTTCATCAAGAAGGACCCCTCCAAGGTCGGGCAGGCCATCGACAAGGCGGCCGATTTCGTCGACAAGAAGACCGAGGGCAAGTACTCTGCCGCGGTCGACAAGGTCCAGGATGTCGCCAAGAAGGCGGCGGACAAGGCTGTCGAGGGCGAGTAGTCGCCATGTCGGGGGAGTTGGAGGTGCTCTTCGACGCGGACTGCGGCTTCTGCCAGCGCAGCGTCGCCGTCTTGAAGAAGCTGGACCGCGGCGGCCGCCTGACGTTCACGGCGTTGCAGACTCCGGGCGCGCCCGGGCGGTTCGGGATCGGCTTGGACCAGGCGTACGAGCAGCTGTGGGCGTTGGACCGCTCCGGAAGGCGCGCGGGCGGCGCGCACGCGGTCGCCTCCGCCGCCGACGCCGCGCTGGGGACCAGGGTTTTGGGGCGCGCGCTTCGCGTCCGTCCGCTCGGGCGGGTCGCGGAGCGCGCCTACCGCTGGGTGGCGGGCCATCGGTATATGCTGCCCGGATCCACTGCCGCCTGCGCAGTTCAGCCGCGCTGATTTGACCGGATCGCCCCGACGCCGCTACCATGGTCGATCGGTGTTGCGGACCTCGTGCGCCCTCGACCAGTCAGAGCGGCTGGCCCAGAGGCGGGGGTTCTGCCGAAAGACATATAAACCGTTTGAGACCCGAGGTGTTCCTTTGTCCACGTACAGCCCGAAGGCTGCTGAACTGAACCATCAGTGGCATGTCATCGACGCGACCGATGTCGTGCTCGGCCGCCTGGCCGTCACCGCCGCCACCCTGCTGCGCGGCAAGCACAAGCCGACGTTCGCGCCGCACCTCGACAACGGCGACTTCGTCGTCATCGTGAACGCCGAGAAGGTCGCCCTCACCGGGAACAAGCGCGCCGACAAGCTGGTCCACCGGCACTCCGGCCACCCCGGCGGTCTGAAGACCCGCACCATCGGCCAGCTCCTCGAGAGCGACCCGCGTCGCGTCGTCGAGAAGGCCGTGAAGGGCATGATCCCGCGCAACAAGCTCGGCCGCGCCGTGGAGCGCAAACTCAAGGTGTACGCGGGCCCGGAGCATCCGCACCAGGCCCAGCAGCCCGTGCCGTACACGATCACCCAGGTGTCGCAGTGAGCGAGGAGCAAGAGACAGTGACCGAGGAATACCTGACCGAAGAGGAAGAGTCGACGCTCGACGCCCTGGAGTCCGCCCACAGCGAGGCGGGCGACGGCGAGGAAGGCGCGCCGGCTCGGGAGAAAGCCCCGCTGCGCGACTTCGTCGAGGAGATCATCACCGTGGGACGGCGCAAAGAGGCCGTTGTCCGGCTTCGGCTCTCCCTCGGCACCGGCAAGTTCACCCTGAACGGCCGCAGCCTTGAGAACTACTTCCCGAACCGGGTGCACCAGCAGCTGGTGAAGTCCCCGCTGGTGCTCGCCGAGCGCGAGGGCTCGGTCGACGTCCGCGCCACGCTGCACGGCGGCGGCATCTCCGGCCAGGCGGGCGCGCTGCGCCTCGCCCTCTCCCGCGCGTTGATGGTGGCCAGCCCCGAGGATCGTCCGACCCTCAAGCGCGCGGGCTTCTTGACCCGCGACGCGCGTGCCACCGAGCGCAAGAAGTACGGCCTGAAGAAAGCCCGGAAAGCTCCGCAGTACTCGAAGCGTTGAGCTTCGCTGTCTTCTCATGACAACACTGTTCGGAACCGACGGTGTTCGCGGTGTCGCGAACACCGAGCTCACTCCCGAGCTGGCGTTGACTTTGGGATTCACGGCTGGACTGCGGCTCCGTGGCGAGTCGGGCACTGCCGTGGTCGGTCGCGACCCCAGAGTCTCCGGGGCCATGCTCGAAGCCGCGGTCTGCGCGGGTCTCGCGAGCGCTGGCGTCAGCGTCCTCCGCGTTGGCGTGCTGCCGACCCCTGCCGTCTCGTGGCTCGTCAAAGAGCTCGGGGCCGATCTGGGCGTGATGATCTCGGCTTCGCACAACCCGATGCCGGACAACGGCCTCAAGTTCTTCGGCGCAGGCGGCGGCAAGCTCGACACGGAGACCGAGCACTTGTTGTCCGCCGACGTCTCGCGGGTGCGCAAAGGCGGCAAAGCGAGCTGGGGCTGGGGCGAAGGGGAACGGCCCACCGGCGCGGGAGTCGGCGATCTCACCGATTTCGTTGACGGCGCGGCGCGTTATTTGACCCGTTTCACGCCGATCACCCCGAACGCCGAAGGGCTGCGGGTGGTCGTCGACTGCGCGAACGGCGCGACTTCCCGGCTCGCGGCGCAGGTGTACGAGGCGACCGGGGCCGAAGTCATCATGCTCAACGCCGAGCCGGACGGGCTCAACATCAACGACCGATGCGGCTCCACCCACCTCGACGTCCTGCGCGCCGCAGTGCTGGAGGAGGGCGCCGACCTCGGTCTCGCCCACGACGGGGACGGCGACCGCTGCCTCGCGGTGGCAGGGGACGGCGACGTGGTGGACGGCGACGCCATCATGGCGATCCTGGCGCTCGGCCTGCACGAGCAGGGCCTGTTGCGCCACAGCAAGCTCGTCGTGACGGTGATGAGCAATCTCGGCCTGCACGTCGCGATGCGGCAGGCGGGCATCGAGCTCGAAGTCACGCCGGTCGGGGACCGGCATGTGACGGACGCGCTGCGCGAGGGCGGATACTCCCTCGGCGGCGAGCAGTCCGGGCATGTGGTGCTGCCGGACATGGGCGAGTCCGGTGACGGCATGGTCACCGGCCTGCGGTTGATCTCTCGGCTCGTGGAGACGAAGAAAAGCCTCGCCGAGCTCGCGTCTGTCGTCCAGGTGTACCCGCAAGTGCTGGTCAACGTCCCCGTGGTCGACAAGCTCGCCGCCGCGGGCGACGCGGCGGTGCTCGCCGCGGTGTCCGCCGCGCAAGAGCGCCTCGGCGACAACGGGCGCGTGCTCCTTCGCCCCTCTGGCACCGAGCAGCTGGTCCGTGTCATGGTGGAGGCCGAGTCGGCGCTCTCCGCGCACGAAGTGGCCGAGCAAGTGGCCCATCTCGTCCGCGCCACCAACCTGAAGTAGGGCACGCAGTCCAAATCGCGATCTGCGGCGTTGTCGGCCGTGGGGGGGCGTACCGCGCTCGTCCCTCGCTTTTTCGTACGCCACGCGGCCTTCCGCCGCGCATCTCGCCGATTTGGCTCGGCGTGGGCGTGAGGGGGCGCCGTATCTCTTGCCGGGCGTGTGGGCCGGTGTTACTCTCATCGCAACGCGCGTCGACGTGGGCCTTCCCGCTCCCGGGGCAGCGCGGTTTTGCGATAAAAGACGGACTTGAGCTGCGAAGAGAAGTATTCGCGCAGTTTTCTTGGGATGAAGTTGTCCACAGGAGCAGTGGAACAAATATTCGGTGGAACCGCAGAGGGCTTTGAAACGTCGAACATAGCAGAACCACAACTTCTCATGGCGATAAGACAATTTTTCCCAACGACAAGAAGGGGGCGAGAGCCTTGGCGAAAATGCAACCGGCGGAAGTGCGCCGCATTGGCTCCGAGCTGCAGGGCGACGGGAATCAGGTCGGAAGGATCGGGACGGATGTCGTCACTGCGGGAAATCTCCTGGTCTCGGCGCTGAGCGGCACGCCCGTCGCCGGGCAGGCGCAGGGGATCGCCTCCGGCTTCGACCAGCTTGAGGAGTCGTTGAACAAATACCACGACTACCTCGCCGCGTACGGGCAGTCGTTGATCAGCGCCGCCGCGTCCTACGAGAAGGTCGACGAGCACCACGGCCACGCGTTCGCCTCGGTCAACAACAAGATCGACCAAGCGGACGCGCCGCTGCGCGGTTACCAGGGCTGACCGGCGCGGGACGAAGGGAAGACGATCATGACTGCTCCGTCGACGGGGAGAGAACTTATTCAGAGCCAGACCGTGGCGCAGGGGCTGGAAGCGGTCGACCAGGTGCGCGCGGGCGCTCCCGCGATGGCCTCGGTGGGGGTTCCCGTGCATGTGGGCCTGTCCGGCGCGGACTTGCAGCGCAAGTACGACCAGTGGGACCCGTTGAGCCTGCAGCGGCTCAGCGGGGCGGCAGACCTTTTGAACAACACAAGGACGAGGCTCGAGGAGCTTCGCGCGCACGCGGACTCGACCGCCGGGCAGCTCTCCGGCGTGTGGCCGGACCAAGCGGGCCAGGCGGCGTACGGGAACTACCAGCAGGCAGCGGCCCGCGCCCAGGCCGATCTGGTGAAGGTCGGGCAGTTCTCCCGTGCGCTCGGCGCGTACCAGGGCTCGCTCACCGAATATCTGACCGAGCTGCACAAGCAAGCCGACGTTATTTTCTCCAACCTGGTGGGCAGCCTCGGCCAGTACCGGACCACGGGCGCGATCGTCCAGGCGGTGCAGCAGATCCAAAAGCTGATCGACCAGCGGCCCGCGCCGCAGAACGCGCAAAGCGTGGTCGACGCGCTGCGCCAGCAGTTGCAGAACCAGGTGGCCGTCCCGACCGAATGGGCGGTGACGCAGTTCCAGCAGCTGCTCGCCCTGGTCGAGCAGCAGGCCGGGGCCGCGACCGAGCTTTTGGCCAACACGCTGCAAGGCGTCGACACAAGCCCGTACAAAGTTCCCGAGTTCCCGATCACCTGCGAGCCGGACCACCCCGACGACTGCGGCTGCGAGGACAAGAAGCAGCAGGGCGACGGCGCGGCCGCCGCGGCGAGCGGAGCCGCAGTGCCCGCTGCCGCCTCTGCGGCAGCCGCGACCGCTCCGGCCTCGTCTGGCACGGGCGGTGGTTCCGGCGGCGGCACGGGCGGTGGATCAGGGGGAGGCTCCGCAGGCGGCTCCGACTCGGGCTCCGGCGGCGGCTCGTCTGGCAAGGGCGGCGGCTCGGGCGGCGGCTCTGGTTCGGGCGACGGCAAAGGCTCGGGCGGCGGCAAGGGCGACGACAGCGGTAAAGGCGGCGGCGAAGGCAAGGGGCCGGATCTGAGCTTCATCAGCGATATCGCCAAATCCATCGGCGACATCATCGGCAAGGGCGTCGAGGCGGCGGGCCAGCTCGGCTCGGGCATCGCGGGCGCGGTCGGCTCGGGCCTTGGCGCGGTCGGCACCGCGCTCGGCGGGACGGACTTCTCGAAGCTCGCGGGCGACGACTCGAAGAAGGGGACCGACGCGGCAGCGGACGCCGACAGCACGGACGAAGCCGAGTCCACGTCCGCTGACGACTCCGCCGACACAGGCGACGCGGGCGACACCGAGGCCGGCCTCGCAGGCGAGGCGGGCCTCACGGGCGAGGCGGGCCTCGACGGGACGCTCGACACCCCCGTCGGCTCGGTGGGATTGTCGGCGGACGGCGCGGTGGCCCTCCAGGACGGCGGCGCCGTGGTGGCGCAGTCGAGCGGTGGCCCGTACTTGGAGGGATCTGTCCCGGCGGGAGCCGTCGGCCATGCCGAGCCCGCCGCCGCTGTCCCGGCGACGCAAGGGAGCCATGGCGAGTTCGAGGTCGAGTCCAACGAGCTGAAGGTGCCTGCTCCTGCGGAGGAGCAGGCCTCGGCGCCGCAGGTCTGCGCCGTTCCCGCGACAACGCCGATTTCCGCCGTCCCGAGCGCGATCCCGAGTTTCTGAGCCAAGGCCATGGACCCTGTCGAGCAGCTGTACCACCTTCAGCTTGAGAGCCGGAAGCAGACACAGCAGCTGCAACGCGAGACGACTTCGGGTTTCGAGTACTTGCGCAAAAGCGCAGAAGCTTCGAGCCGCCGGGTCCAGCAGAGCCTCGGCCAGGGCAGTCCGCAGTCCGCGCGTTCGTCGGACCGGGGCTGGGCTTCGAGCACTCGGAACATCGGCGGCCCGGCGGCCCCGCAGGAGATCAAATCCCCGGAGGAGGCTGTCCCGCCTGGGCTGCCTGCGGACTTGCGGAACATCCTGATCCGCAACCAGCAGATGGAGCAGCGGTGGCGGCGCGAGTTCGCCGAGCGTCTCCGCCAAGCGGGCGAAGAGCGGCCCGGCGCGTTCCCTGGTCGGGCCGAAGACCCAAGGCGGCAAGCCGAGCAGCAGCGCGGCTTGCCGCAGCCGAGGCAGGCCGCGCCGACCAGGACGCCCGCGCCGCAGCAAGGCGCGCGTGTGAAAGGCCGGGGCTGGGGCGACAGCACGCGGCGGATCGGCCCGCCGCACGGCGACGATTGACGAGAGGGACGGCTCGGCGGCGAGGCCTAGCCGAGCAGCGCGCGAATCGCGCTGACCGGGTTCCGCTCGATCGCGGTCGCGTCGAGCGGGGCGACACCGGGTAGCTCCGCGTCGGGGTTGGCGAACGCCGCGTAGTCCTTGTCTTTGGCCAAGGCCGCAAGGAGCCAGCCGGTGAGCTGCGCGTGGATCCCGTTCCGCCCTGCTCCGAAGTCGAATTCGACCAGGCCGCGCGGTCCGCGCCGCTCCGGCAGCTGCTCCGGGCGGAACTCGGGGATGGCGCGCAGCGCGGCTTCCCCGCCCCACGCGAGCGCCAGCTCGGTGGCGTTCGAGGTGAGCGACAGCTCCTCCGCCACGGTCGTGAGGATCAGGCCAGGCGCGGCGATCTCTTCCGCGGCTTGGACCGTTGTCGCGGTGGTCTTGCTCGGCCACAGCGCGGCGACGCCCGCCAAAGCGGGCTCCTTCGCGGCCGCGAGCACGGCGGCCGAAGCCCCGAAGCCGTGCCCGACGATCCCGAGCCGTTTCGCGTTCGCCCGAACCCGGCCCTCGCCGAGCGTCGCGCTGCGCAGCACCTCCAAAGTCCGGACGAGGTCCGAGGCGAAATCCTTGTCGCTCGCGAAGAAACCGCGTCCCGTGCTCGGCGCGGCGACGACGAACCCCCACGAGGCGAGGTGGCGAAGTGTCCGCTGGTAGCGTTTCGGATGCGTCGTCCAGCCGTGCGCGAACACCACGGCTGGCGCGTTCGAGCCGCTCGCGGGGGAGAAAACGAGCCCGGGAACGCCTGCGGCTCCGAGGTCTCCGCGCACCACCCGGTTCGGCCCGGTGCGAGTCAGCCGGGGGAGCAGCGCTTTCGGGTTCTTCGCCATGGACGTATCCTAGCGCGGATGACGCGATCCCACGTGAGACGGCCTGAGCGGTCCGAACGGCCAGGGGCGGCCAAACTTGAGAAGCGGGCCACCTGGCTGCTCTGGGCGGCCCTGCTCGTCGGCGGCACGGTTGTGGGGGTCTTCAGCCTCGTCATCGGGACGATCAACGTCATCGCCTCCATCGTCGGCGCAAGCACTGGCCAGAACACCGGCGGCTGGCTGAACCTGGTGTGGTACTTCGTCGGCGGCGCGCTGCTCGTCGTGCTGCCGTGGTCGATCCTCGCGGTCGTCGTCTCCGGTTCCAGGCGGCGCAGGCGCGTCTGGTTCTGGCCTGTCGCCGGGCTCGCCGCGGCGGGCGCGACCACGGCGGGGCTGGCGAGCGTCTACGGGTTCTTCTGAGTCGTAGCAGATCAGTGGCGGCGAGCGTGGCGCCATAGACTGCCTCGGGTGTCGTATCCCCGCCCGCAGGGCTGGTACCAGCCGCCCCCGCCCCGGCCGAGCGCCGCAGAGAAGGCGGCCACCTGGGTCCTGTGGACGTGCTTGGTCCTTCTCTCGCTCTGCGGCAGCGGTGTGTTTTTTCTGTCCGGGCTGCTCTGGTGGCTGGTGCGCGACTTCGCCGCTTCCCTGGACGCCCCGACCGGCGAGCACGCGACGCAGATGACGGCGTGGTCCCTTGTGCTGAGCTTCGTGCTGCTCATGGAGCCGTGGCTGGTGCTGGTCGTCGTGCTCAGGGGGCTGAAGCGAGAGCGGCACGTCTGGTATTGGCCGGTGACCGCGTTGATCGTCGCGGTCGCGATCATCGTCGACCTCGTCGTAGCAGGCAGTTAGCGCACCGACGTTCCCGGCCGCCCCCGCAAGTCGTTATGGATTTGCCGCCGATTCACCTACCCTAGACGGCATGTGCGGCATCATCGGCTACGTCGGCCATCGGCAAGCGACCCCAGTCTTGATGGAGGCGTTGCGCAAGATGGAGTATCGGGGGTACGACAGCGCGGGTATCGCCGTGGTCACCAAGGAGCACGAGCTCGCAACGGCGAAGAAGGCCGGGCGGATCGCGAACCTGGAGGCCGAGTTCGACGGCGGCCCCGAGTTCCTCGGCAACCTCGGGATGGGGCACACCCGCTGGGCCACCCACGGCCGCCCGACCGACCGCAACGCGCACCCCCACCTTGACCCCACCGGCCGGGTCGCGGTCGTGCACAACGGGATCATCGAGAACCATCTGCGTTTGCGCGAAGAGCTCGAAGCCGTCGGAGTCGAGTTCGCGAGCGACACCGACAGCGAAGTCGCCGTCCATCTGGTCGCCCGCGCGGTGGCCGACGGCCCGACCAAGGGCGACCTCTACGCCAGCGTCCAGGCTGTCGCCGCGCGGCTGCACGGCGCGTTCACCCTGGTCTTCACCCACGCCGACCATCCGGGGACCATTGTCGCGGCCCGGCGGTCCACCCCGCTCATCCTCGGCGTCGGCGAGGGCGAGATGTTCCTCGCCTCCGATGTCGCGGCGTTCATCGAGCACACCAGGGAGGCGGTCGAGCTCGGCCAGGACGAAGTCGTCGCCATCACCCGCGAGGGCTACCAGATCAGCTCCTTCGACGGAGAGCCGCGCACCGGCAAGCCGTTCCACATCGACTGGGACCTCGAAGCGGCGGAAAAAGGCGGCTACGAGCACTTCATGCTCAAAGAGATCGCCGAGCAGCCCGCCGCGATCGCCGACACCCTCCTCGGCCATTTCGACGGGGGCCGGGTCGTGCTCGACGAGCAGCGCTTCACCGACCAGGACCTGCGGGATGTGGACAAGATCTTCGTCGTGGCCTGCGGCTCCGCGTACCTCTCCGGCCTCATCGCCAAGTACGCCATCGAGCACTGGACGAGGCTCCCGGTCGAGGTGGAGCTCGCGAGCGAGTTCCGCTACCGAGACCCGGTGCTGGACAGCTCGACCCTGGTCCTCGCCATCTCGCAGTCCGGGGAGACCCTCGACACCCTCGAAGCCGTCCGGCACGCCAAGGAGCAGGACGCGAAGGTCCTCGCCATCTGCAACACCAACGGCGCGCAGATCCCCCGCGAGGCAGACGGGGTGCTCTACACGCATGCCGGGCCGGAGATCGCCGTCGCGTCCACGAAGGGCTTCACCACCCAGGTCGCCGCGAACTACCTCGTCGGCCTCGCGCTCGCCCAGGCCAGGGGCATGAAGTACCCGGACGAGGTGGCGCGCGAGTACGCGGAGCTCGAAGCGGTGCCGAAGCTGCTGCAGCACGTGCTCGACCAGATGGGTCCGGTGCGCGAACTCGCCACCGAGCTCGCCGGGGCCTCGACCATCCTCTTCCTCGGCCGCCACGTCGGCTACCCTGTGGCGCTCGAAGGCGCGCTCAAGCTCAAGGAGCTGGCGTACATGCACGCGGAGGGCTTCGCGGCGGGCGAGCTCAAGCACGGCCCGATCGCGCTGGTCGAAGAGGGCGTCCCGGTGGTGGTCGTCGCGCCGCCAGCGAAGTCCATGCTGCACGCCAAGGTGCTCAGCAACATCCGCGAGATCCAGGCGCGCGGGGCCCGCACCATCGTCATCGCGGAAGAGGGCGACGACGGCGTCGCGCCGTACGCGGACCACTTGTTCACCATCCCCGCGACGTCGACGCTGTGCCAGCCGCTGCTCTCGATCGTCCCGCTGCAGGTGTTCGCGGCCCAGGTCGCCATCGCGCGGGGCCTCGACGTGGACAAACCGCGCAACCTCGCGAAATCTGTCACGGTGGAGTAGCCGCCTGCCAAGTAGGCTGGACTCCGATGCTCTCGTACTTCGCCGCCGCAGATGTGAAAGCCGCCGACGCGGCACTGGTCGCGACACTGCCGCCGGGCGTCCCGATGCGCCGGGCCGCGTTCGGCTTGGCGCAGGTCGTGCTGCGCGAATTGCGGCAGATCCACGGGCGCGCGGTCGGCCAGAAGGTCTGGTTGGTCGTCGGCTCGGGGGACAACGGCGGCGACGCGCTGTGGGCCGGGGTATTCCTCAAACGCCGGGGCGTGGACGTGAAGGCGCTGCTGCTCAGCCCGGAGCGGGCGCACGCCGAGGGCCTCGCCGCGTTCCGCCGGGTTGGCGGGCGGGCGGTCGCCGATGCGACCTGGAAGGATCTGCTCGGCGACCTGTGTCTTCAGCGGGGGATCCTGGTCGACGGGGTGACCGGTTTGTCCGGGAGGGGGCCGTTGCGGAGCGAGCCTGCGCTGATCTTCGACATGCTGCTGCGCTGCAGCCCGCCGGTCCGGGTCGTCGCGGTGGACGTGCCGAGCGGCGTCGATCCGGACACCGGGGCGGTCGACGGGCCTGCCGTCTTCGCCGACATCACCGTGGCGATGGGGGTGCGCAAGCCGGTCCACGCGCTGAATCCGGAGCATTGCGGCCGGGTGGAGCTGGTGGACGTCGGCTATCGAGAAGCCGGGCTCCAGCGCTGGTCCGGCGAGCTCAACGGCAGGGGGCCGCTCTTCCACAGCTGGCAGTGGCACTATCCTTCGGACGACAAGTGGTTGTCGGTCCCCGGCCCGGACGATGACAAATACACCCAGGGCGTGGTCGGCGTCGTCGCTGGCTCGCCGACCTATCCGGGAGCCGGGGCGTTGTGCGCGGCAGGAGCGTTGGCGATGACCTCCGGCATGGTGCGCGCGGTGGGGCCTGCGGCGAAAGCGCTGGTCGCGGTCCATCCCGAACTTGTGGTGAGCGAGGATTTCGATTCGACCGGACGCGTCAACGCCTGGGTGATCGGCCCGGGGGCGGACGAGTCGACGCAGGATCTCCTGCTGCGGGTCCTCGCAACAGATCTCCCGGTGCTCGCCGACGCCAGCGCCTTGCGCCTGGTCGCGGACGCGATCAAACACCGTGCGGCTCCGACTCTGATCACACCGCACGACCGGGAGTTCGAGGCGTTCGCGGGCAGGCCGGTCGGCGCGGACCGAGTCGCGGCGGCGAAGGCGCTGGCGGCGGAGACCGGGGTGACGGTGCTGCTCAAGGGCCATGCCACGGTCATCGCGGACCCTGATGGCGACGTGTGGGTGAACACGGCGGGGAACTCGTGGGCCGCCACTGCGGGCTCCGGGGACGTGCTCTCCGGTATGACGGGGGCTTTGCTCGCCGCTGGATATTGGGATCCGGACGAGGAGGCGGAGGACAGCGTCGTGCATCGTCCGCTTGCCGCCGCCAGGGTCGCCGCCGACATCCACAGCCGAGCGGCGGACCTCGCCGCAGGCGGCGCGAGAGGCGCTCCCATCACCGCCAGCAGGCTCGCCGCGCATATTCCCGAAGCGATCCGCGCCGTACGGGGTATGTTCAGAGGATGATTTCGTCTCCTGCCGTGCAGGCGACTGTGGACCACGGCGCGCTCGCGCACAACGTCCGGCTGCTCGTCCAAGCCTCGGCTCCCGCCCAAGTCATCGCGGTGCTCAAGGCGAACGCCTACGGGCACGGCGCCGTCCCCGTGGCGCGGACCGTCCTGGCCGCAGGCGCGGCGCAGCTCGGTGTCGCGACCCTCGCCGAGGCCTTCGAGCTGCGCGCGGGCGGGATCGACGCGCCGATCATCGCCTGGCTGCACGCCTACGACCCCGACGAGGCGGTCGAGGTGTTCGCGGAGGCGGTCGAGCTCGGTGTCGAGCTCGGGGTCTCCACCTCGGCGCAGTTGCGGGCGGTGGCCGAGGCCGCGTTGCGTGCCGACCGGCCCGCCGTCGTCGCGGTGAAAGTCGACACGGGCCTCAACCGGGGCGGGTTCGCGCGCGCCGACTGGGACAAAGCGTTCGCCGACCTCGCGAACGCGGAGGCCGCCGGAGCGGTCCAGGTGCGCGCGGTGTTCAGCCACCTCGCCAACGCCGACCGGCCCGAGTACCACACCAACGCCGAACAGGCCAGAGGCCTGCGGGAGGCGGTCGCGCTCGCCCGCGAGGCGGGCCTCGACCCGAAGCTGGTGCACCTCGCCAACTCTCCCGCCGTGCTCACCCGGCCGAAGGCGCTGGTGGACGGGCTGCCCGTGTTCAACGCGACCCGGCCTGGCGTGGCGGTCTACGGGCTCTCGCCGATCTCGGGCCGGGATTTCGGGCTGATCCCGGCGATGACGCTGACGGCGCGGGTCGGCCTGGTCAAGCGGATCGAAGCGGGCGACGGCGTCTCCTACGGGCACGACTTCGTCGCGCATGCGAGCACCACGCTGGCCCTCCTGCCCATCGGCTACGCCGACGGCCTCTCTCGCGCGCTCGCCGGAAAATTCGAGGTCGTGATCCGAGGCAAGCGCTACCCCGGGGTGGGCCGGGTGTGCATGGACCAAGTGATGGTCGACCTCGGCCCCGGCGTGCCCGCCGTCGGCGAAGGCGATATCGCGACCCTGTTCGGCCCCGGCAAGGACGGCGAGCAGACGGTGGACGACTGGGCGAAAGCGGCTGGCACCATCAACTACGAGATCGTCACCCAGATACGGGGGCGTGTGAAACTCGCGCATATCAATGCCTGAGCCAAGGACGCCCGAGCCAAGGACGCTCGCCACTCCAGACGAGACCAGGAGCCTTGGAAAGGAGCTTGCCGCCCAATTGCGGGCGGGCGACGTGATGGTGCTGATCGGCCCGATGGGGGCGGGCAAGACGACGTTCACCCGAGGGGTCGCCGAAGCGCTGGGAGTCCAGGGCAGGGTGCAGTCCCCGAGCTTCGTCATCGTGCACACGCATCCCGCCGCCGACGGCGGTCTCGCGCTCGCGCATGTGGACGCGCAACGTCTCGGCGGCCACGCCGAGTTCGAGGCGTTGGAGCTGGAGGACGCGCTGGCGACGGGGGTCGTCGTGGTCGAGTGGGGCGACGGGCACGTCGAAGGGCTCGGGACGCGAACGCTCGAAGTCCGGATCGAGCCGGACTGGGCGAGCGACGTCCGCCGGATCAGCTGGGAATGGCGCGGCTGACCCGGTGGCATTGTCGGTCGCCGGACCTGCGCTTTGGACATGAGAGCGAAGCCGGGGCCGATCATCACGGTGGAGCAGTGGGAGGCGCTGCCGGAGACGGAGCACAAGGCCGAGCTCGTGGAGGGGGTGGTGGTCATGGAGCCGCCCGCCACGTTCGGGCACAACAATGGGCAAAACCAACTACAGTGGGTCCTGCGCGGTTTTCTACCGAGAGAGCGATGGGCCGTGACGCGGGACAACGGCGTCTACTTGCAGCGGGAGTTTCCGCCAGCCGATCGCGTGCCCGATCTCATGGTGATCCGCAGGGAAGCGTTCGATCGGACCAAGCACAGCTTTGAAAAATCTGACGTGGTGCTGGTCGTGGAGTTTGTCTCCCAAGGCAGCCGGGGCAGGGATGTGGTGAAAAAACGCCATGAGTATGCCAAGGCCGGCATCCCGCATTATTGGATCCTCGACCTGGACGCGGCGGATCCGCCTGCGCGATTCCTCGCCCTCGAACTCGGAGCCGATGGCCAGTGCCACGAGCAGGAGGGCGTCTCCGACGGCGAGCGCATCGCAGTGACGGACCCGTTCGAGGTCTCCTTCGCCATCGCGGATGTGATGGAAGACTAAGCCGCGCCGGTACACTTGAGCGGCCATGCTTGTACTCACCATCGACACCTCGACTGAGACCACCAATGTCGGTGGAGTTTGGTTTGACGGCCTGGACGGCAAGATTCAGAACGTCGTGACACGCTCTGCGGTCGACAGCAAGCACGTGGAGCAGATTGCTTCGTTGGCTGAGGAAATCCTTGAGTGGACGGACGGAGCCGCGCAGGGCTTGGACGCCGTGGTCGTCGGTGTTGGGCCTGGGCCGTACACAGGATTGCGGATCGGGATCGCTGCGGCTGCGGCTTTCGGCGATGCGCTCGGCGTCCCGGTGCACGGCGTGTGCAGCTTGGACGCTTTGGCCGTCGAGGTGGATGAGGATTGGGACAATCCCGGCCGGGTGTTCCACGATGTGCTGTCTGTGCTCGACGCCAAGCGTCGGGAAGTGTTTTGGGCTTTGCACCACGATGGGCAGCGGGTGCTTGGGCCTGCGGTATGCCGTCCGGACGAGCTGCCGGGTTTTCTTGAGGGGCGGAATGTGGACGTGTCTGTGGGGGCGACGCAGCTTCTGCCGAGTTCTGTCACTGAGCTTTTCGGCGGGGTGCGGCCCCAGAGCCCGCAGCCTTGGGGGCTCGCCACACTCGCCATACCGGCTCTCCTCGCGGGCGAGCCGCCCGCGTCGCTCGTCCCGCTGTACCTGCGCCCGCCGGACGCCAAGCCGCCCGCTTCGATGAAGGGGATCCCGGCATGACCACATGGGCGACAGTGGACGCGTTGCGCGAGGTCGACCTGCCGCGCGTCGCGGAGCTGGACCAGGTCCTGTTCCAGCAGGAGGGGCCCTGGACGCTCGCGATGTTCAAGGGCGACCTCAAAGCCGGCCACACCCGCTATTTCGCGGCGCGGGACCTCACCGGCCTGGTGCTCGGGTACGCGGGGGTGGCCTTGCTCGGCGACACCGCCGAAGTCGTCACCATCGGCGTGGACCCAGCCGCCCAGCGCACCGGCGCGGGCCGGGCGCTGCTCGGCGCGCTCTTGTACGAGGCGGAGGGGTGCGAGGTGTTCCTCGAGGTCCGCGCGGACAACGAGCCCGCCATCCAGCTCTACGAGGCCGAGGGGTTCGAGCAGGTGGCGGTGCGCAAGAACTACTACCGCCGCGTCGGGAAGGACGCCGTGGTGATGCGCCGCCCGCCGGAAGCCGGTGACGGATCGTGATCGTCCTCGGGATCGAGTCAAGCTGCGACGAGACCGGCGCGGGGATCGTGCGGGTGGAGTCCGACGGGACGTTGACGCTGCTCGCCGACGAGGTCGCCTCCAGCGTGGCGGAGCACGTCCGGTTCGGCGGGGTGGTGCCCGAGATCGCGGCCCGCGCGCATCTGGAGGCGATCCGGCCCACCGTGCGGCGCGCGCTCGAAACCGCGCAGATCGACAAGCCCGACGCGGTGGCGGTCACCATCGGCCCCGGCCTGATCGGCCCGCTGTCGGTCGGCGTTGCGGCAGCGAAGGCGTACGCGCTCGCTTGGGGCGTGCCGTTCTACGCGGTGAACCACCTCGGCGGCCATATCGCGGTGGACCAGATCGAGCACGGCCCGCTGCCGCCAGCGGTGGCGCTCTTGGTCTCCGGCGGGCACACTCAGATCCTCAAGGCGCAGAGCCTCGCAGAGCCGCTGGTCGAGCTCGGCGCGACCGTGGACGACGCGGCGGGCGAGGCGTTCGACAAGGTCGCCCGCCTCCTCGGGCTCGGCTATCCCGGCGGGCCGGTGGTGGACAAGCTCGCGCAGACCGGCGACCGGTCGGCGGTGAAGTTCCCCCGGCCCATGACGGGCCCAAAGGACGGCTACGACTTCTCGTTCTCCGGCCTGAAAACAGCGGTGATCCGGCACCTGCAGGTGAACCCGGACCATGTGAAGGCCGATGTGGCGGCGGGGTTCCAGGAGGCGGCGGCGGACGTGCTGACGGCGAAAGCCGTCGCCGCGGCGCAGGAGCACGGCGTGACGACCCTGGTGCTCGGCGGAGGAGCCTGCGCGAACAGCCGCATCCGCGCGCTCGCCGAAGAGCGCTGCGCGGCGGCCGGGATCGAGCTTCGGGCGCCGAGGCCGAGGCTGTGCACGGACAACGGCGCGATGATCGCCGCGTTCGGCGCGGGATTCGCGGCGGCGGGGGCCAAGCCCTCGGCGCTCGACGTGGGCCCGACGCCGGGGCTCAGCGTGGGCGTCAGCCTGCTCTGAAACGTGACGGTGGCTGTCGGAGCCATGGCTTACTTTTGAATGCGACCGACGGGGAAGATCGTCGGGCGGGCGCTGTGGGTCTCTCTCCATGGCCCTGAATAAGGAAGGAGGAGCAAGGGTGGAAACCTTCAACCACACCCTCGCCCTCTCCGCAGTGATTCTCTCGCTGCTGAGAGAGCTGGCCATATTATGGCTGGCGAACCACAAGCAGTAATAGCGACACTGCAGCCGGGAGGTTCGGTGCTAGCACACCGGGCCTTCCGGTCCTACACCGGAAGTATACGCCAAACCTCGATAAAGCCAAGGGTCAATCCACGCCAGGCTCCGCGTCGGGAAGCAAGTTCTTGGCGAAGCAGTTCGAGTACGCGAGGAGCTCGTGCGTGTAGGGCGGGAAGCGGGGGATCCGGTGGTAGCCCTCTTTCACGTACAGCCGCACCGCGTCCGGCTGCAGGTCGCCGGTCTGCAGGATGAGCCGCGCGGAGCCCGCCGCGAGCGCCGCCTCCTCCGAGGCGCGCAGCAGCGCCTGGGCCACGCCGGTCCCCCGGCTCTGCGCCGCCACGAACATCCGCTTCAGCTCTAATTCCCCGTCGTTCCAGCGCAGCGCCGCATGCCCGACGGGCACGGCTTCGCTGGCGAGCGCAGTTCCGACGGCCGAGTCGTCGCTGGAATAGACCACGATGGTGGCGTGCACGGTCTCGGGGTCGACGTCGTTGTGCCCGCTCGCCTCCGGCGGCAGCTGGCCCCGCCGATGGGCGTACCGGGGGCCGACCTCTGTCGCCATCGCCGCGCGCAGCTCGGCCGCGTCCGGATGCTCCCACGGCACCTGGCGCACCACGAATCGTCCCGATGTCGACATGGCCGACAGTTTAGGCCGTTTGGTCCGCCGTGAGCTCTTTGACGGCGGCCTCGATCTCCTCGCCCGTGGGCCCCGGCTGCGCGACGAACGCCGTGGCTCGGTAATACCGCAGCTCCTGGACCGACTCGACGATGTCCGCGAGCGCCCGATGGGCGAGCCCTTTTTCAGGCTGGTTGAAATAAATCCTCGGGTACCAGCGCCGCGACAGCTCTTTGATCGTGCTCACGTCGACCATGCGGTAGTGCAGCCAGGCGTCGAGCTCTGGCATGTCTTTGACGAGGAAGGAACGGTCGGTGGCGATGGAGTTCCCGGCCAAGATGGCGGTGCGGGGCGCGGGGAAGCGCTCTTTGACGTAGGCGAGCACCTGCGCCCCGGCTTCCTCGAGGGAGAGCGTCGAGGCGCGCACCGCCTCGGTGAGCCCGGAGCTCGCGTGCATGTTCGTCACGTACTCGTCCATCTGGGCGAGCTTGTCCTCCGACGCGTGGATCACCAGGTCGATCCCCTCGTCGATGATGTTCAGCTCGCCGTCGGTGACGAGGGCGGCGATTTCGATGAGCTGGTCGAAGCCGGGGCGCAGCCCGGTCATCTCGCAGTCGATCCACAACAGCCGGTCTTTCGTGTCTCCCATGGTCACCGTCCCCCGTAGAAGCGGTACATGGCCTTCGCGTAGAGCGGCCTCGGCAGGTAGTTCGCAAGCACGGATTGGATTTTATGCGCAGCGATGGGCGCCACGCGCAGCTTGTTGCGCCTGAGGCCTTCGACGGTGGCCTTGGCGGTCTGCTCCGCGCTGGCCCACAGGAACGCGGGGGACTTCGCCAGCGGGCCCGAGACGAGCTCGGTCCGCACGATGCCAGGGGCGAGCAAGGTCACGTGCACGCCTCGGTTCTGCACGTCGAAGTGCAGCCCCTCCGCGAATGTGTTGAGGAACGCCTTGGTCGCGGAGTAGGTCGTGGTGATCGGCACCGGCGCGTTGCCCGCGATCGAGCCGGTGACGATGATCCCGCCGCTGCGGCGTTCGAGCATCTTGGGCAGCGCGGCGAGGACGAGGTCGTAGGAGGCGACGACGTTGAGCTCCACCTCGGCGCGCTCCTGCGCGGGGTCGAGCCTGCCGTGCCAGAGACCGGCGGTGACGAATCCCGCGTTGCTCACCAGGATCGGCACGTCCAAGTCCGCCAGGTGTTCGACGAGCTTCTGCCGGTCGTCGCGGTTGGTGAGGTCCACCGGCCACGTCGTCGCCTCGACGCCGTGCTTGCGGTGGATCTCGGCGGCCACCTCGGTGAGCACGTCGCCTCGGCGGGCGACGAGGAGCACCGGGTAGCCGAGGGCGGCGAGCTCGAAGGCGATGGCTTTGCCGATGCCTTGGGAGGCCCCGGTGATCACGGCGGGCTGCCCTGGCGTGGGCGGGGGAAGTGGCATGACGCTCCTTAGAAGATCAACTGCGCATCATTCTAGGCCGCGCGCTCCCGATGCCCCCGCCCGATCACTTCCTGCCGAACAGGGACAGGATCGTCAACCCGTACAACCTGCGCGGCGTGTACAGGGCGGAGAGGGTTTGCAGCTTGTGCGCGAGGATGGGGACGGCGCGGAGTTTGTTCTTCGCCAGGCTCTCGACGGTGACTTTCGCGGTGTGCTCAGGGGTGGCGGTGACCAGCGAGGAGGAGAACACGCCCGCCTGCAAGTCGTCTTTGAGCGCGGTCTCGACGAATCCGGGCGCGAGCAGCGTCACGTTGACCCCTTGCGGTTTGACGTCGAAGTGCAGGCTTTCCGCGAAGGTGTTCACGAACGCCTTCGACGCGGCGTAGGTGCTGGCCGTGGGGAACACGTTGTTGCCCGCGTTCGAGCCGGTGAGGACGATCCCGCCGCTGCGGCGTTGGAGCATCTTCGGCAGCACCGCCAGCGTCGTCTCGTACGCGGCGATGACGTTGAGCTCGACCTCGGCGCGCTCTTTCGCGTAGTCGAGCCCCTTGTGCCAGAGGCCTTGCGTGGCGAAGCCCGCGTTGGCGACCAGGACGGACACGTCTAGTGCGGCCAGCTCTTCGAGGAACGCGCCCCGCGCAGTCGGGTCGATCAGGTCGACGACGCGGCCGTCCGCGTCGACCCGGTGCTTCGCGCGGATCTCCTCGGCGAGCGCCTCGAGCAGGTCGCCCTGGCGGGCGACGAGCAGGACGGGGTAGCCGAGGGCGGCGAGCTCGTGGGCGATGGCTTTGCCGATGCCTTGGGAGGCCCCGGTGATGACGGCGGGCTTTCCGGCGGCGGGCTGGGGGAGTGGCATGGGGCCTCCTTGGGCTTTCGAGGGATGGTGCGAGTCTATCCTTGCGCGATCAGAGCGCCCCGTACGCCTTGTCCAGGGACCAGCCGTACAGGCGCCTCGGGACGAGGGCCGAGAGCGCGCCCGCGACCTTGTGCGGGAATGCGGGGACGACCCGGAGTTTGTTCTTGGCCAGCCCCGCGACGGTGGCCCTCGCGGTGTGCTCGGCTTCGCCCCAGACAAAGTTCGGGATCGCCTTCGCGGCATGCGGGAGTTCGGCGAAGATCTCGGTGCGCACCGGGCCGGGGGCGAGCAGGGTGACGTTGACCCCTTGCGGTTTGACGTCGAAGTGCAGAGACTCGCTGAACGTGTTGACGAAGGCCTTGGTCGCCGCGTACGTCGTGTTCCTCGGTCCCGGCCCGTTGCCCGCGAGCGAGCCGGTGAGGATGATCCCGCCGCTGCGGCGGGCGAGCATCTTGGGCAGCACGGCGAGCGTCGTCTCGTACGCGGCGATGACGTTGAGCTCGACCTCGGCGCGTTCTTTCGCGTAGTCGAGCTCGTCCTCCCAGCGTCCGAGGGTGGCGACGCCCGCGTTGGCGACGAGGATGGACACGTCGACGTCCGCGAGGTGGTCTATGAGCTTTTGCCGCGCGTCGCGGTCGGCGAGGTCGACGGGGAAGGTTCGCGCGTCGACATTGTGGCGGGAGCGGATCTGGCCCGCGATCTCGTCGAGCTGGTCCGCCCGTCTGGCGACGAGCAGCACCGGGTGGCCGAGCTTGGCGAGCTCGAAGGCGATGGCCTTGCCGATGCCGCCGGAAGCGCCGGTGACGACGGCGGGCCTGCTTGGGTCGGGGTTGGGTATGGGCATAACGGCCTCCTCGGGACGGAATTTACTATATCAAATAGTATATTCCGTCCCGAGGGAGGGCGTCACAGCTTTGCGGCCAGCTCCGTGCCCTGCCGGATCGCGCGCTTCGCGTCGAGCTCGCCCGCGAGCAGCGCCCCGCCGACGACGTGCGCCCGCACGCCCTTGGCGACCAACTCGTCGTACAGCCCGCGCTGGGACTCTTGGCCCGCGCAGATCACGACATTGTCGACCTCGAGGACCTGGGGCTTCTCCTTGGCCTCGCCGAAGCTGATGTGCAGCCCCTGGTCGTCAATGCGCTCGTAGTTCACGCCGGAGAGCTGTTTGACCCGCTTCATCTTGATCGAGGCCCGGTGGACCCATCCGGTGGTCTTGCCGAGGCCCTTGCCCTGCGAGCCCGCGGTGCGGGCGAGCAGGAACACCTCGCGCGGCGAGGGCGCGGGCTTCGGCTTGGTCAGGCCGCCGCGCGGGCCGCCGTGCTCGGGGTCGATCGGGTCGGACACGCCCCATTCCTGGCGCCACTCCTTGATGTGCAGGGTCGGGGACTCGTCGGTGGTGAGGAACTCGCTCACGTCGAAGCCGATGCCGCCCGCGCCGATGACCGCCACGCGCTTGCCGACCGGCTTGCCCTCCTTGACCACCTCGGGGTAGGAGAGGACCATCGGGTGGTCGATGCCGGGGATGTTGGGCCTGCGCGGCGCGACGCCGGTGGCGACCACGACGTCGTCGAAGCCCTCGGCGGCCAGCTGGTCGGCGGTGACCCGGGAGCCGAGCCGCACGTCCACCTTGTGGTGCTCCAGCTTCGCCGTGTAGTAGCGAAGGGTGTGCTGGAACTCCTCCTTGCCGGGGATCTTGCTCGCCATGAGGAACTGGCCGCCGATCTGCGAGTCGCCCTCGTAGAGCGTCACCGCGTGCCCGCGCTCGGCGAGGGAGACGGCGGTCGCGAGGCCCGCGGGGCCGCCGCCGACCACCGCGACGCGCTTGGCCTTGCGGGTCGGCAGGAGCTGGAGGGTGGTCTCGCGGCCTGCGCGGGGGTTGAGCAGGCAGGAGGCCTTCTTGCCGACGAAGGAGTGGTCGAGGCAGGCCTGGTTGCAGGCGATACACGTGTTGATCAGGTCGGCCTGGTCGGCGGCGGCCTTGTTCACCCAGTCCGGGTCGGCGAGGAGCGGCCGGGCCATGGAGACCAGCTGCACCGAGGTCTCGGTCAGGATCTGCTCGGCGGCCTGCGGCATGTTGATCCGGTTGGACGCGACGACCGGGATGCTGACCTGCTGGGCGATGGCGTTGCTGTACTCGACGAAGGCGTTCGACGGCACGGAGGTCACGATGGTCGGGACGCGGGACTCGTGCCAGCCGATGCCGGTGTTGAGCAGGGTCGCGCCGGAGTCCTGGATCTCCTTGGCCAGGGCCACGATCTCTTCCCAGGTCTGCCCGTCGTCCACGAAGTCCGCGAGCGAGATACGGTACTGGACGATGAAGTTCGGGCCGACGGCCTCGCGGACTTTGCGGACGATCGCGTTGGCGATGCGGCGGCGCTTCTCCGGAGTCCCGCCCCACTCGTCGGTGCGCTTGTTCGTGTACGGGGCGAGGGTCTGGTTGATGAAGTAGCCCTCGCTGCCCATGATCTCCACGCCGTCGTACCCGGCGAGCTGGGCGAGCTTCGCGGAGCGGGCGAACTGGTCGATCGTGCGGCGGACCAGCCAGCCCGGCATCTTCTGGGACGGGAACGGGTAGATCGGGGCCTTGCCGCCGGACGGCGAGACGGCGAGCGGGTGGTAGGCGTACCGGCCCGCGTGGATCAGCTGGAGCAGGATCTTCCCGTCGTGGGTGTGCACGGCGTCGGTGACCTTGCGGTGCAGCCGCGCGTGCCACTCGCGGGACATCTGCCCGGCGAGGGGCTTGAGCCAGCCGAGGACGTTCGGCGAGAAGCCGCCGGTGACGATGAGCCCGACCCCGCCCTTGGCGCGCTCGCCGAAGTACGCGGCCATCTTGGGCAGATCCCACGGCATGTCTTCCAGGCCCGCGTGCATGGAGCCCATCACCACGCGGTTGCGCAGCGTGGTGAAGCCGAGGTCGAGCTCGGAAAGGAGTTTCGGGTACGGATTGGCGGAACGGTCAGCGCTGGTGGCCACTGGTCTCTCCTTCTTCGGGTTGGTTGTCGGTGCTGAGGGCTGTGATGGTCTCGTCGAGCCAGTCGATGAGGCCTTCGGTCTGGCGGATGCCGCCTTCGAGGACGAGGCGCTGGTGCAGTTGTGCCCCCGCGAGCTTGCCCTGGGGGAAATGCCGGACGGCGCTGTCTTGGTAATGCTGCAGGGTCCGCTGCGCTTCTTCGCGCTGCGTCTTCAGGTCTTTGAGCATCGCGTCGGGCTCGCCGTGGTGCAGGCCGCGCAGCTTGACCGGGATCTCCCAGCGCAGCGTCGGCGCGGGGCTCGGCTCGGCGAGCCATTTCGCGAGCTCGGCCCGGCCGAGGTCGGAGATCGAGTAGATCTTCTTGTCCGGCTTGCCGTCTTGGGCGACCACTTCGAAGGTGGCCCATTCGGCCTCGGTGATGCGCTTGAGGGTGCGGTAGATCTGCTGGTGGGTGGCGCTCCAGAAGAAGGAGATGGACTTGTCGAACCGCCTGGCCAGCTCGTATCCCGAGCTGGGCTGTTCGGCCAGCGAGACGAGGAGGGCGTGTTCCAGTGCCACGTCCCTAGAATAATGCGATTCGGCGAGCTATGCAACTCGTTGCAGTGCAACGGGTTGCTGTACAAGATTGTGCTGTGCTAGTTGCGCATAATCGTTTCGGAGCTTGGTCGGACGAGCCGCCGCTTCGGCGGCGGAGTCTTCGGGGTCGGCGGCGGCGGGAAACGCTGCAAGAACTCCCCGAGCAAGGCCGCCATGGTCACGAGCGCGCCGAGCCGGGCCCTCGGCCAGCTCGTTCCCCGCGCCGAGAGCACGGCGGCGCACCCGTCGACCAACCGGTCGCCGAGCACGGGGCTGGTGCACAGGGACGCGGCGAACGCGACTGCCGCGCCTGCTTGCCGTGAAAGCGGCATGCGGGACACTTGGTCCGGGGTCAACAGGAGCATCTCCGGGGCCAGGGTGGCCGCGCCCGCTGCCGAGCCCGCGACGAGCGCGGCACGGGCGAGGAAGCGCTCGCGCTTGGTGAGCGGGAGGTCCGCGACGGCGACGTAGGCTCCGAGCCCGAGCGCGCCGAGCGCCCCCATCCACCAGGGAGGCAGGGCGTGAGTTTGGGACGTGGGGCGCATAAAGCCATAATACGGCTCAGTTCGGCATTCCCAGGAGCGGCAGCTTGATGGACTCAGGCCAGCGAGAGCCGCCAGGCGCTATGCAGCTCGGCGAAGCGCCCGTTTCCTTCGACCAGGTCGGCGGGCGGGCCGTCTTCGAGGATCCTTCCCTCGCCGACCACGAGCACGCGGTCGGCGATTTCGACCGTGGAGAGCCGGTGCGCCACGATGATCGCGGTCCGGCCCGCGAGCAGCGCGCCCAATGCTCGCTGCACCACTCGCTCGCTCGGGATGTCGAGGCTCGCGGTGGCCTCGTCCAGCACGATGACTTTCGGGGCCGCCAGGAAGACCCTGGCGAAGGCGACAAGCTGGCGCTCTCCGGCGGAGAGCCGGTCGCCGCGCTTTTGCACGGCGGTGTCGTACCCGTCGGGCAGCGCGGCGATGAACTCGTGCGCCCCGACCGCTTGCGCGGCCGCCACGGCCTCGGCGAGGGTCGCGTCCGTTTTTCCGAGCCGGATGTTCTCGAAGATTGTTCCGGAGAACAAATACGGCTCCTGGGTCACCATGACGACCCGCGCGCGCAGTTCTGCGTCCGCTATTTCCCGCAGGTCGACGCCGTCGAGCCGGACCGAGCCCGAAGTCGGGTCGTAGAACCGCGCGACGAGTTTGGCGATCGTCGATTTCCCCGCCCCGGTCTGCCCGACCATGGCGACCACCTGTCCGGGGGCGATGGCGAGCGAGCATTCGGGGAGCACCGGCGGCCCGTCCGGGGCATAGGAGAACGCCACCCGGTCGAAGACGATCTCGCCCTCGTTCTTGGCCGGGACGACCGGATGCTCCGGCTCTGGCACGGCGGGGCGCTCTTCGAGCACGCCGGAGATCTTTTCCAGCGCGGAGGCGGCCGACTGGTACATGTTGAAGACCTGGGCCAGGGTCTCAAGCGGCTCGTAGAAGTTCCGCAGATACATCAGGAATGCGGCGAGCACGCCGACCTGCGTGTCGCCGTGGATCACCCGCCAGCCGCCGACCAGCAGCACGGCAACGGTCGAGAGGTTGTCGACCAAGCGGGAGAAACCGATGTAATCCGCCATGTTCAGCGTGGCCTCGACTGTAGTCGCCTGGTACTCGGCGCTCTCCGCCGCGAGGATGTCCTCGTTGCGGCGCTCCCTTCGGTACGTCTGGACGGCGCGGACTCCGCTCATCGTGTCCACATAGTGGGTGATCACCCTGGCGATGGCCCGTCGCGCGCGCCGCTGGGAGATCCGCTGGAGCCTCGCGGAACGTCGGGTCATGAGGACCATCGGGATAAAGCCGAGCGCGCCGACGATCGCGAGCGGCGCGTCGAGCCAGAACATGATGGCGGTCATGCTGATCAGCGACAACGTGGCGTTCATGGACTCGACGATCGATCCGCTCAGGAACTCCATGAGCGTGTCCATGTCGTTGCCGAGCCTTGCGATCACTTTGCCGGAGGTGTAGCGCTCGTGGAAGGCGACGGAAAGGCGCTGCGCATGGGCGAACACCGTGGTGCGCAGCTCGAACAGCATGGCCTGGGCGAGGATGGCCGATCTCGTGTTGGAGGCGTAGTTGAGCCACGCGCCGAAGAGCATCATGAGCAGGAGCGCCAGCCCTGCGAGCCCGAGCGCCGACCAGTCGCCCCGGCCTGCCCTGCTGATCCCTGAGTCCAGCCCGTACGCGACGAGGAGCGGCGTCAGCACGAAGCACGCGTTGTCGGCCAGCACAATGCCGAGGAAGAACCACAATTTCCGCAGATGCGGACGCGCCAGGTCGAGCAGCAGCGCCCGCGAGCGCCTGGCAAGGACCAGGTTGCCCTTCTTGTCGGGCTCTGCCTCCTCGTTCGCGACTCCCCGCCAGTCCTGCTCGTCCAGCGGGCGATCTGCTGCGTTATCGGAGCCTCGCGTGCCCTCCTCCCTCCCCAGCACGTGTCGGCTCCTGCTGCCTTGCATCTCATCCCGCTGGCCTGGCAGGACGACGTTCTTCTCGTCCTCCTCAGACATGGCTCGGCTCCAAGGCCGCGCCCATGACGTGGCGATAGCGCGCGGAGGCGGCGAGCAGGTCCTCGTGGGAGCCGACGGCTTCGATCCTGCCGTCCCAGATGAGCGCCACCCGGTCCGCGAGTGCGGCTGTGGACGGGCGGTGCGCGACAAGCAGGGTCGCCGCAGTGGACAACGCGGCCCTGAGCCTGGCCTGGACCAGCGCCTCGGTGTCCACGTCGAGCGCGGAGAGCGGGTCGTCGAGCACGAGCACCTTCGGCTGGCCGAGGACCGCGCGGGCCAACGCGAGACGTTGGCGCTGGCCCCCGGAGAGGCTCAGGCCCTGCTCGCCGATGCGGGTGCGGGTTCCCCACGGGAGCCTCGCGACGAAATCGGAAGCGGCGGCCACGTCCAGCGCGTTGGCGATCTCCTCGTCCGTCGCCTCGGGCTGGCCGAGCGCGACGTTCTCCCGGACGCTCGCTGAGAAGAGCACGGGCTCCTCGAAGGCCACGGCGATCTGCGCGCGCAGATCTGCGAGACGCAGCTCGCGGATGTCGACCCCGTCCAGCGTGATCCGCCCCGAGGTGGCGTCGAGGAGGCGGGGCACGAGGTTCGCGAGGGTGGTCTTCCCCGAGCCGGTCGGGCCGACCAGCGCCACGATCTCGCCCGGCTCGACGCGCAGCGACACGTCCGTGAGCACGGGGGATTTCGAGTCCGGATGGGCGAAGCCGACGTTCTCGAAGACCAGCTCGCCCCGGACGGGCCGCGCCAGCTCACGGGGATCGTCCGGATCCGCCACCGAGATCGGCCGGTCCATGAGCTCCCAATGCCGGTCGGCGGCGTTCATCGTGTTGAACAGGTCGCCGAGCAAGAGTGCGATCGAGGTGAGCGGCCAGTTCAGATACATGACCAGCGAGATGGCCGCGACGAGGGTGCCGAGCGTCCATTGCCCTTCCGGGACGCCCCAGCCGCTCGCCAGGAGCATCGCGGCGACCGCGAGCACGGGGGTCGCGCCGCTGACCATCCACAGCGAAGCCTTCAGCCGGGTCTCGCGCAGCTGCAGCGCGCGCAATGTGTCGGCTTGGGCGCTGTACTGGGCGATCGAGTCGTCGCCCGCGCCGAACGCCTTGAGCACGCGGACGCCGAGCACCGACTCCTCGACCGTGGTGGTGATGTCGCCGACGAGGTCTTGGACCTGCCTTGAGACTTGGTTCCAGGCGCGCTCGATCTTGCTCGTGGTCACGAGCATCGGCGTCTCGCAGACGATGAGGACGAGGCCGAGCGGCCAGCACAGGACGAGCAACGTGACGGTCACTGCGACGATCGCGACGGTGTTCACCACGAAGAACGGGCCGAAGAACGCCACGAAACGGCGCAACTGCCGGAGATCCTCCACGCCACGGGAGAGCAGCTGGCCGGAGTCCCAGTGGGCGTGCTCGCCGATGGCGAGGCGCTGCGCGTGGGCGAAGACCTTGGCCCGCATGCCGGTCTCGAGCTCGGCGGACGGGCGGGCTCCGACCCGCCGTCTGCCCCAGATGGCTCCCGAGTCCACCAGGCCAAGAATCGACACGATGACGACCGGCCACAGGAGGCCATGGGCGTCGCCGCGAGCGATCGGCCCGTCCACCACATGTTTGACGACGAGCGGGATGGCGATGCTGGTGACCACCGACGAGAGGATCAACCCCAAGGCAAGGCCGATCCGGCCCGCGTACGGACGCACATCCGGCCATAGGCGTAGGAGAGCGTTGCCGCCAGGGCTGGTTTCCGTCATGCCTTCATTCATAGCGCATGGGGCTGACAGTTTTCGACCCGTTTTGTCGGGCGGCGCTGTGGGACCGCGCCGTTTTCAGCGGGGGCCGATCACGGCTGTTGCTGGTTCTTGAGCGCCGCCTGGTCCTCTTGCAGCTCCTTGTAGGCGAGCCTGCCGATCAAGTGCGCGAGGACGGGGGAGGTGAGCAGCGCGAAGAGGGCGATGAGCACGAGCATCCCCACATCGAGGTTGTGGCGGAGCCGGAGCGCGGCTCCGACGCAGGTCAGGACGAGCCCGAGGGTCTGCGGCTTGGCCGCGGAGTGCATCCGGGTCAACGTGTCAGGGAACCGGACCACGCCGAGCGCGGCGGTGAAGGCGAGGAGGGAGCCCAAGAGGACGAGCAGTGCGGCGGCGAGGTCCATCAGTTCGGCCGCCTCCGCTTGTCTTTCCCGCGGGTCAGGGAGAGCCCGAGGGTCTGCGGCTTGGCCGCGGAGCGCGTCCGGGTCAACGTGTCCGGACGGTGTTGTCTGGAAGCGGGGACCACGCCGGGCGCGGCGGTGAAGGCGAGGAGGGAGCCCAGGAGGACGAGCAGTGCGGCGGCGAGGTCCATCAGTTCGGCCGCCTCCGCTTGTCTTTCACGCGGAACCGCACGACGCTGAGGGAGCCGATGAAGCCGAGCAGCGAGAGCGCGGTCGTCCCGTAGACGACGGTCGAGTCCAAGCTGTAGGCCGCCCAAGCGTTCAACCCGCACATCAGCACCGCGACCAGGGCGTCCACGGAGACCAGGCGGTCGAGCGTCCGAGGGCCGACGGCGACTTTCCACGCGGTGAGCAGTGCGGCCCCGCAGAGCAGGACCGAGGCGGCGAGCCAGATCCAGTGCATCACCCTGCCTCCCGCTTGCGGGCAGCGGCAGTCGGGATCGGCTTCTTGCCCTGCTCGAACGCGAGGCTGAACCATCGTTCCAGCACAGCGGTCTTCTCCTCGAACTTCTTCACATCGGCCTCGTTCCGGGACGGGATGAGATGGACTTGCACCCTGCGGTGCACCCGGTCGATCGACAGCACCACCGTGCCGGGGATGAGGTTGAGCGCGAGGATCGCGAGCGTGAGCACCAGGTCGGAGCTCATGCGCAGCTTCACCCAGTGGATTCCCCTGGCGGGCACGGGCGCGGGCCGCACGGCGTACCACGCGACTTGCGCGCTGGAGATCACCAGGTCCCTCGCGATGATCAGGCACAGCACGATCAGCGGGCCGATCCGGATCCGAGTGCCGACAGGCACCCGGGGCAGCGGCAGGAAGACGATCACGGCGACCGCCACGAGGACGCCCGACCCGACGATGAGCGGTGTCGCCTCGCCCCAGAGCAGCGTCCACACGGCGGTGAGCCAGACGACCGACCCGCTGCGGATCACCAGCTCGTGGAGCTGTTCGCCGCCTTTGATCCGGCTCATGGCGCGTCCCCCGCCTCTGCGGCGGCGCGTTGCGCGACGCCGAGGATCGGCCCTGCGGCGAACGCCAGCCCCAGCCCGAGCACCACCAGGGCGATGGTCGCGCCGACCATGCCCGCGGGCATGCGGCCAACATCTGCCCGGTCCGCGTACGCGATGTCGACCAATTCGCTTGTCATCGTGGGCGGCGCCGCGTTGGCGAGCTCGCCCTCCGGCGCGTCGTCGCGCGAGCGCCAGAACGCGAGGTTCCACACCCGCATGATCGCGTAGAGGGTGAGCAGGCTGGTGACCATGCCGCCCGCGACGAGGAGCCAGGCGAGGAGCCCGCCGTGGGCGATCGCCGCCTGGGTCAGGACGACTTTGCCGATGAAGCCGGAGAACGGCGGTATCCCTGCGAGGTTGAGCGCGGGGATCAGGAACAGCACGGCAAGCATGGGGCTCGCGGCGGCGAGGCCGCCGAGGCGGCGCAGCGACGAGGCTCCGGCCTGGCGCTCGATGAGCCCGACGACGAGGAAGAGCGTGGTCTGCACCAGGATGTGGTGCGCAACGTAGTACACCGTCCCCGTCAGGCCTTCCGGGGTGGACAGCGCGATCCCGAACACGAGATACCCGATATGGCTCACCAAGGTGAAGGAGAGGAGCCGTTTCACGTCGGACTGGGCGAGCGCGCCGAGGATGCCGATGAGCATGGTGCCGAGCGCCGCCACGAGCAGCGCCGAGTCCAGTCCGGACCCGGAGAAGAGCAACGTGTGCGCCCGGATGATGGCGTACACGCCCACCTTGGTCAGCAGGCCTGCGAAGACGGCGGTCACCGGCGCGGGGGCGGTGGGGTAGGAGTCGGGGAGCCAGGCGGAGAGGGGGAAGATGGCGGACTTCACGCCGAAGGCGACCAGCAGCACGGCGAAGACCGACGAGCGGACTCCGCCGGGGATGTTCGTCATCGCGGCGGCGATCTGGTCGAAGTTCAGCGACCCGGTCGTGGCGTAGACCAGCGCGATGCCGATGAGGAAGACCGAGGAGGAGAGGATCGAGACCATGACGTAAGAGATCCCGGCCCGGATCCGGGCGCCCCCGCCGCCGATGGTCATCAGCACGTAGCTGGACGCGAGCAGCACTTCGAACCCGACGAAGAGGTTGAAGAGGTCGTGCGCCAAGAACGCGTCGCACACCCCCGCCGTCAACGCCAGATAGGTCGGCAGGAAGATCGACACCGGCTCGTTCCCGTCGCCGTCGCGGATGCCCTGGCTCACCGCGTACACCAGCACCGCGAGCAGCACGCTGGCCGAGACCACGAGCATGAGCGCGGAGAGCCGGTCGACGCTCAGCTCCACGCCGAGCGGACCCGGCGAGGACTCCGAGGCGCCCCATCCGCCGAGGAAGAGGCGCTGGGCGCCCCGCGTGTCGACGAGGACGAGCAGCCAGACGCTGGCCACGAGGGTGACGGCGAGCGCTCCGAACGAGGTCAACAACGCGAGGCGGGGCCTGCGCCCCAGAATGAGCGTGCCCGCCGCCCCGGTCATCGGGATGATCATCGGGGCGGGGACGAGCGCCTGGGAGAGGAAGTCGCTCATGTCCGCAGCTGTCCTTCCGTGTCGCCGACGTCCACCCTGGCGGGCTGGTCGTCGGGCTCGGAGTCCTCGATCTCCGCGCGAAGGGCGACGATCTCGTCCTCGGCGTCGTCGTCCACGTCCTCGTCGGTCTGCAACCGGTACGAGCGGTAGGCGAGCGCGAGGACGAAAGCGGCCACGCCGAGGGAGATGACGATGGCGGTCAGGATCATCGCCTGCGCAAGGGGATCGGCGGCCCGGCCCTCCTCGGCGGCTCCGACGATGGGCGGCGCCCCCGACGGGCCGCCAGCGGCGAGGATGAGCAGGTTCACCGCGTTGCCGAGCAGGATGGTGCCGATCAGCATCTTGGTGAGGGTGCGGCGCAGGAGCAGGTTCACCCCGGTGGCTCCGAGCAGGCCGATGAGGACGACGAGCGTCAGGTTCGCGCTCATGCGGGAGTCCGCTCCGCGAGCGCCGAAGGGTGGGCCTCGGCCCCGGCCTTGCTCGGCGCGCCGACGGGGTCTCCTTCGTCCAGCCGGGCCCCGAGGCTGCGCAGGATGTCGAGGACCATGCCGACGACGATCAGGTACACGCCGAGGTCGAAAAGGCTCGCGGTGTTCAGCCGGAGCGTTCCGAGGACGGGGAGGTCGACGGCGAGGCTGGCGCTGGAGAGCGCGGGCAGGCCGACGAAGACGGACCCGGCGGCGGTGGCGGCGGTGAGCGCGAGGCCCGCGCCGAGGATCTTCCCGGCTTCCACGGGCAGCGTCTCGCCGAGCTCGTAGCGCCCGCCCGCCAGATACCGCAGGACCAGGGCGAGCCCGGCGACCAACCCGCCCGCGAAGCCGCCGCCGGGGGCGTTGTGCCCGCTGAAGAAGAAGTACACCGACAGGGCCATGATGGTCGGGAAGACCATCCGCGTCGCGATCTCCAGGATCATCGAGCGCTGCCTCGGGTCGGTGAACTCGCTCGAACGCAACCAGCTGACCTGGTCGCTGCCGCTGGTCGCGTCCGCCGCGAGGCGGGGGACCGTCCCGTAGCGGCGGTTCACGAACACCAGCGAGGCCACGCCGGTGGCCGCCACGAGCAGCACGGAGATCTCGCCGAAGGTGTCCCAGGCCCGGATGTCCACGATGATCACGTTCACGGTGTTCTTGCCGTGCGCCCGCTCGAGGCCCGCCCGCGCGAGCGAGTCCGCGAGGATGGGCGCGTTCCCCGGCCGCGCGCTGATGGCGAACATGGCGAGCACGGCCAGCCCGGTCCCGACTCCGAGGGAGAACACGGTGCGGGCGACGTGCGAGAGGACCGGGATCGGCTCGTTGGTGTGGGCGTCGAATTTGCGGAGCACCAGCGTGAAGACGACCAAGGTGAGCGTTTCGACGAGGAACTGGGTGAGGGCGAGGTCGGGGGCTCCGTGCAGGGCGAACAGCACGCCGCAGCCGTATCCGGTGATCCCGGAGGCGAGCACCGCGCCGATCCGGTGGGTGAGGACCACGGCGGCGACCGCGCCGATGACCATGACGACCGCGATGACGGGTTGGAACGGCGAGTCGTACGCGTGCCACGCGATCGTGCTCCGGGACCCGAGGAAGAGCACGGCGAGCGGGAAGACGGTGAGCACGGTGAGCGTCGTGGCCTGGGCGATCGGCAGCGAACCGCGCTGCACGAACGCCGTCACCCGCAGGGCGAACGCGGAGAGCAGGCGCATGAACTCGTCGTAGACCTCGTCCGCGTTGCCGAGGCGGCGGCGCGACTTCGGCAGCCCGGGGTTGGCGGCGAACAACGCGCAGCCGATCGCGACGGCGACCGCGACGAGGGCGGCTCCCGCGCCGAGGTGGGCGAATGGGGCAGGCCCGGCGGGCTCGGCTCGGAAACCCCGTCCGCCAGCAGCCGCGTCGAGGAGCGGCGACCATGCGGGCAGCGAGAACGTCGCGACGATCCCGAGCAGGCCGAGGAGGACGGGCGGCGCCCACAGCGCGACGGCTGGCCGCAGCGCGGGCTCCGCGCCCTTGCGGTGCGCGTAGAGCCCCCAGCTGAGCCGGAGGCTGTAGCCGGTGGTGAGCGCGGCGGCTCCGACTTCGAGCAGGACGAGCACGACGAGGCTCGTCAGCGGCGCCCGTTCGGCGAGCACGGCGCTGAACGCCGCGTCTTTGCCCGCGAAGCCCAAAAACGGCGGGAGCGCCGCCATCGAAGCCCCGCCGAGCACGCCCGCGAGCACGAGCGGAGCCGCCCGCCTGCCCATATGCGAGAGCTTGGGCAGGTGCCGGGTGCCCGCGGTCCGGTCGACGCCGCCGACGGTCATGAAGAGGGCAGCTTTGAAGAGCGAATGGGCGAGCAGCATCACGAGGCCCGCGACGCGGGACTCCTCGCTCTCCCCGCCGACGAACGTGGTCATGAGCCCGAGCTGGCTGATCGTGGAGAACGCGAGCACGAGTTTCGCGTCCCAGGCGCGCAGCGCCCGCCATCCGCCGAGGAAGGCCGTCGCGAGCCCGAACGGGAGGACCATCCAATGCCACACGGCGAGGTGGGCGTAGCCGGGGGCGAACCTGCACACCAGGTAGACGCCCGCCTTGACCATCGCGGCGGCGTGCAGGTACGCGCTCACCGGGGTCGGGGCCGCCATGGCGCCGGGGAGCCACAAATGCCAGGGGATGAGGGCGGATTTGGTGAACGCCCCGGTGAGCACGAGCGCGATCGCGACTTGGCCGAGCACGCCGCCCACCGGGTGGCGGACCACGTCGGAGACGAGGTAGCTGTTCGCCTGCTCGCCGAGGATGATGATCCCGACGAGCATGGCGAGGCCGCCGAGGGTGGTGATGTTGAGCGCGCGCAGCGCGGCCCGGCGGGCGACGAGCTTATGCCCCTGGTGCCCGACGAGCAAGTACGAGAGGACGCTCGTGATCTCCCAGAACGTGAAGAGCATCAGCATGTTGTCGCTGACGATGAGGCCGAACATGACGCCCGCGAACGCGGTGAGCTGGCCCGCGAGCGCGCCGAGCTTGGGCTCGTCCGGGGCGAAGTACCGCGAGCAGTAGACGAGGACGACCGCGCCGACGCCAAGGACGGGCAGGCACATGAGCACCCCGAGCGGGTCGAGCAGCAGGTCCACGTCCAGCGCCGCCTGTGGGATCCAGGTGTAGTGCTCGCGCAGCTGCGTCTGCCCGCAGCCGGTCGCGGCGAGCACCCATGCCAGGCTCGCGGCGGGCACGAGCGCGAGCCCGAGGAAGGCCTGCCTGCCCCAGCGCGCGACAAGCACAGGGGCCAAGAGCGCGGCTACCCCATGCGCGAGCAAGACATCGAACACCTATTCGATAATACACGATAATCGATGGAACCGCAACCCGAAAAGCGGGCCCAGGTCCTCTCCGAAGGCGGTCACAGCCCGGCGTGGTACATGTCGACAGTCACGGTGCCGAGCTTCGGGAAAGCGGTCCCAGGGGCCGGTTCCTGGTGGAAAATCTGCCCCGGCGGCTTGTTCGGATCGGGGAAGAGCCCGTTGCCCTGGGTGCTCGTCGTGCTGAACTGCCCCGCGAATCCCACCCTGCGCAACGCGCTGCGGGCTTCCTGCTCGCTCATGCCGCCGAGATCGGGCATGACGAACTGGTCGCCCTTCGAGATGGTCAGCGTGACGGCGGAGCCGCGCTTCGCGTCGGACCCCGGCTGCGGGCTCTGGCTCAGCACCTTGCCGTACGGCTCGGTCGAGCTCTGATCCTGGGTCTGCGGCGGGGCGAGCCCGGCGTCGGTGAGCGCCTTGGCCGCCGCGTCCTGCTGCGAGCCGACGACATTGGGCACCTGGGTCGTGTCCGGCCCCTTGGAGACGATCAGCTGGACCTTGCTGCCCTTCGCCACCTTCTTCCCCGCGTCGGGCGATGTGCGGATCACATGGTCTTTGTCGACGTCGTTGGAGAACTCGGTCTGCGCCTGGTCGGCCGCGCTCAGCCCGGCGTCCGAGAGGATCGACGTCGCCTCGCCGAGCGTCTTGCCCGCGAGGTCGGGAATGACCGCTTGGCCTGGCCCGGTGGAGACACTGAGGGTGACCTCGGCGTTCTTGTTGATCGCGCTCCCGCCTTGCGGCGAGGTGCCGATGGCCGTGCCCGATTTCGTCTGGGGGTTCTCCGGGTGCTCGATCTTCAGGTGCGTCACCCCCGCCTTGCGGAGCGAGTCGGTGGCCTGCTGCTCGTTCATGCCCGCGACGTTGGGGAGCATGATGTACCCAGGCTGCAGCGGCATCGCCCGGTGGAGCGCGAAGTACGCGGACACCATCGCCACCACGACGGCGACGGCGAGCGCGACGTAGACCCCTTTCGGCCTCGGGCGCGGCTCGGCGACCAGCCGCCCGTGCTCGCGCAGCGGCTTGTGCGTCGGCCCGGTGATCTCCCCGGTGGAGAGCAGCGAGTGCCGTTCCGCCTCGGACATGACCCGGGGCGCGTTCGGCCGCTCGCCCGCCCTCAGCTTGAGCAGGTCGTCGCGCAGCTCCGCCGCGGACTGGTAGCGGTTCGCCGGGTTCTTGCTCATGGCCTTGAGCACGACGGCGTCGATGTCCGGGGAGAGGGACTTCTTGATCGAGGACGGCGGCTTGGGGTCTTCCCGCACGTGCTGGTAGGCGATGGCGAGGGGGGTGTCCCCGGTGAACGGCGGCGAACCGGCCAAGAGCTCGTAGAGCACGCAGCCCAAGGAGTACACGTCCGAGCGCGGGTCGACGGTCTCGCCCCTGGCCTGCTCGGGCGAGAGGTACTGCGCGGTCCCGATCACGGTCGCGGTCTGGGTCGCCGTGATCGTCGCGTCGGAGATGGCCCGGGCGATGCCGAAGTCCATCACCTTCACCTGGCCGAGCTTGTTGATCATGATGTTGCCCGGCTTGACGTCGCGGTGCACGATGCCGTTGTGGTGGCTGAAGTCCAGGGCCGCGGCGACGTCCGAGATCCACGCGAGGACCTGCTCGGTGGTGAGCGGGCCGTCCTGGAGGGCCTCGCGCAGCGTCTGCCCGTCGACGTACTCCATCACGATGTACGGCATCGGGCCCTGGTCGGAGGCCGACTCGCCGGTGTCGAAGACAGAGACGATCATCGGGTGGTTGAGCGAGGCGGCGTTCTGCGCCTCGCGTCGGAACCGCAGGTAGAAACGCGGATCGCGGGCGAGGTCCGGGCGGAGCAGTTTGATCGCGACCTCGCGGCCGAGCCGCTCGTCCCGCGCGATGTGGACTTCGGACATGCCGCCGTAGCCGATCGCCTCGCCGAGGGTGTACCGGCCGCCGAGATGCTTCGGAGTGGTCATTGCCGCGCCCTGCTCGCCGTCACCCTGCTCGTCGTTTCCCTGGTCATCGTTGCCCCCCGTCCGCCAACGCCTGTGCGATGACTGCCCGCCCGATCGGCCCCGCGACGCTTGCCCCGGTCGCGCCCGCGCCGAGCGCGTCCGAGCCCTCGACGAGCACGGCAAGGGCGATCACCGGGTGGCTGGCAGGCGCGAACGCGACGTACCAGCTGTACGGGCTCTTGTTGTTCGGGTTGTCCGCTGTGCCGGTCTTCGAGGCGATTTCGAGCTTCGGGTCCTTCCCCTTGCCGCCTGCGCGGCGCTCCGCCTCGACCATCAGGTCGGTGAGCGTCTTCGCGATCTGCGGGCGCATCGCAGGGACGAGCACCGAGCGCTTGGTCTGGTCGTCGCCGAGCGGTTTGAGGTCCGGCCCGAACTCCTGCTGCACCACGAACGGCCGGGCGAGGAAGCCGCCGTTGGCGACGCAGGCGGTGATCTCGGCGTTCATCAGCGGAGTCAGCCGCACATCGCGTTGCCCGATCACCGACTGACCGAGCGCTGCCGCGTCTTTCTGCAGCAGGTTCGGCTCGTCCGGGCTGACCAGCTGCGACGGGACCACGGACATGGGGACGGCCTGTTTGTCGGTGAGCTGCAACTGGGTCGCCATCCCGCGCAGCACCGCTTCCGCGTTCGGCACCTTTTGCGTCATGAGCTGCACGAACGCGGTGTTGCACGAATACGCGAAGGCCTGGCGCAGCGTGACTTCGCCGCCAACCGAGTCGGGGCACGTCTCCCCGCCGTAGTTGGGGATCGTCGCGGTCGCGGTGCCGGGCAGCGGGATGGACCCCGCCGCCGTGAGCCGGATGTCCGGGGAGATCCCGTAGGACAGGGCGGCTGCCGTGGTCACCACTTTGAACGTGGAGCCGGGCGGGTACGCCTCCTCGATGGCCCGGTTGACCAGCGGGCGGTTCGGGTCGTGGGACAACGTGTCGTAGTACTTGCTCGTGTCGTCGAGGTTGTGGCTGGAGAGCTGGTTGGGGTCGTAGCTCGGAGCGGAGGCCATCGCGAGGACCGCGCCGTTCCTCGGGTCGAGGGCCACCACCGCCCCGACGCAGCCGCCGGGGCAGCCTGCGGAGAGCTGCTGGTACGCCACTTCCTGCAGCTTCGCGTCGATGGTGGTGTTCACCATGCCGCCGCGCTGTCCGTGGCTGGCGAGGAAGTCCAGGAGCCGCTGCGAGAAGAGCCGGTCGTCCGTGCCGTCGAGGACGGCGTTCTCCTTCAGCTCGAGGCCGGTCTTGCCGCGCATCATCGAGTAGTACCCGGTGATCGGCGCGTATGCCATCGGGTCGTTGTACTTGCGCAGGTAGAGGAACCGGTCGTCGCTCGGGTCGGAGTAGGCGAGCAGCGTCCCGCCCGCAGTGATCTTGCCGCGCGGCTCGGAGTACTCGTGGTAGAGGGCGCGGCGGTTCTGCGGGTTCTTCCGCAAGCTGACCGACCACCAGGCCTGCACAAAGGTCATATTGGCGATCAGGATCAGGGGGAAGAGCCAGGCCAAGACGAGCCCGACCCTGCGCAGCGAGGTGTTCATCGCGCCTGCTCCCCGCTTATTTTTTGGTCGCTTGTTCTTTGGTCGCTTGTTCTTTGGTCGCTTGTTCCTTGGTCGCTTGTCTCCCCGGAGCTTTCATGCTCTGCGGGCACTTTCGGCAAGTGTGCGGTCGTCACGTCCTGGTCGGGCGCGGGCTGCGGGGCCGAGGCCTTCGCCGCCGAGTGCTTGGTCGTCTTGGCCTTGCCGCTCGCCGGGGCCGCGACCGGCAGCGAGCCGGGCTTGCGGGCCTCGTGGGAGATCTTGAGCAGGAGCGCGAGGAGGATGTAGTTCGAGAGCAGCGAGGAGCCGCCGGACGACATGAACGGGGTGGTGAGGCCGGTCAACGGGATGAGGTCGGTGACGCCGCCCGCGATGATGAAGACCTGGAGCGCGACGGTGATCGCGAGGCCTGCGGCCAGGAGCTTGCCGAAGCTGTCCCGGACGGTGAGCGCGACCCGGACGCCCCGGTCGACGAGCAAGTAGTACAGCAGGACGATGGCGGCCAGCCCGATGAGCCCGAGCTCCTCGCCAGCGGCGGCGAGGATGAAGTCGTTGTGCGCCTCGGGGATCCGGGCCGGAGAGCCCGCGCCGAGGCCGGTGCCGCCGAGCCCGCCGACGGCGAGGCCGAACAACGCCTCGCAGAGCTGGTAGCCCTTGTTGTCGCAGTCGGCCAGCGGGTCCCACCAGGCCTGGGCGCGGGTTTCGACGTGCGGGATGCTCGTGAACGCGAAGGCTCCCGCGGCCACGAGCATCAAGAGCCCGATGAGCAGCCAGCCGAGCCGCTCGGTGGCGATGTACAGCATGATCAGGGCGGTGAGGAAGATGAGCAGCCCCATGCCGAGGTCGTTCTGCAGGAACAAGGTGGCGATCGCCAGGCCCCATGCCAAGAGCAGCGGCCCGAGGTCGCGCATCCTCGGCAGGTCCATGCCCAAGACGCGCTTGCCCGCCGTCACGAAGAGCTCGCGCTTGGCAACCAGCAGCGAGGCGGAGCAGACGATGAGGGCGATTTTGGCGAACTCGCCCGGCTGGATCGTGAGGAAGCCGAGGTGGATCCACACGTTCGAGCCGTTGACGGGCGCCGTGAAGATCGGGATGGCGAGGAACAGCACGCCGAGGGCCCCGAGGGTGTAGCCGTACCTGGAGAGCACCCGGTAGTCCTTCAAGAAGACAAGGACAAGGCTGAACGCCACGACGGACACGAAGGTCCAGGCCAGCTGGGGATTGGTGTCGAAGCTGAGGATGGATTGGCGCACCGCCTCGCTCCCGGGGTCGCGCACCTCGACGCCGATCCGGAAGATGAGGATCAAGCCGATGCCGTTGAGCAGGGCCACCACCGGGAAGAGCAGCGGGTCGGCGTACGGCGCGAAGAACCGGATCACGAGATGCGCCCCGCCCATCATCACGCCGTAGACCAGCGCGATCCGCACGAGGTCGCCGAGGACGGGCCGGTGCAGGTTCATGTCGACCAGCGCCAGCGCCGCGAGCACCACGACCACGGCGACCACGATGAGCAGGAGCTCGATGTTCCGGCGGCTGCGCGGCGCGGCGTGGCTGCCCGTGGCGGGCGGGGCCGCGTTTTTTCTCTGAGCCGCGTTTTTGCTCTCAACCGCTTCCGGCCGGACAGCAGTCCCCGACATGCTCATCCGTGCCGCTCCCGGCAGTCGACTCCAGGCTTCCAGGCGCGCAGCACCTCCGACGGCGGTGCGGGGAGCTCCATGCTCGGCTCGATGGACGGGAACGGGCTTTCCGACGCGGGAGGCGCGGGAGGCTCGCCGGGGGCCGACGGCGGGGCGGAGAGCCCGGTGCTCGGCTCCGCCTGCGGCGGCGCGCTCGGAGCGACGGCGGGCGGGGGAGCCGTCACGTGGTCGGCGCAGTTCGGGAGCAGATGCTCGAGCAGCAGCCGGACCTGGTCGCGAATGTCGTCCCGACCGCCGGAGGGCAGGTTGGACACGCTGGAACGGGTGGCTGCCTCAAGGTCGGAGAGCTTGAGCGGGACGCAGCCTTGGCGGGCCTCGTCCGCGCGGAGGAACTCCGGCTTGGACTTCCCGCCGGGCGCGCTGGGCTCGCGGAAGCACACTCGCGTGTCCACGGACTGCAGGCGCACGCCGAACAACGACCCGGAGACGCCGCGGTACACGACGACGTAGCCGTTCTCAGAGCCGGTGTAGTAGTTGGAGCGCAGCAAGGCTCGTCCGCCGTATGCGGCCGCGACGAGGGCCACGAGGGCCACGGCGAGGACCGCGATCCAACGCCAAGGGCGGCGGCGACGGGCGGGGGAGCCCGCGCCCTCTTCGGCCGCCGAGACCTTCACCGGTGCGCGCTGCTGCTGGCCGAGGGCGGCGGCGCGCCCTGCCGCGCTGTCCGGCGGCGGCGCGTGCTGCTGGTCCTCGCCCAGCGCCGCGCCCGCGATGATCGGCTGCGTCTGCGCGAACCCGGAGTCGGCCACTTCGGCGACCACGACGGTGACGTTGTCCGGGCCGCCGCTGCGCAGCGCGAGGTCCACGAGCTTGTCCGCCGCCGCGTCGATGTCCCCTTCGCCGAGGACGGTCTCGATGGTCGCCGCGCTCACGACGTCGGAGAGCCCGTCCGAGCAGAGCAGGTACCGGTCTCCGGCCAGCGCCTCTCGCACGTTGAAGGTTGGCTGCACCTCGTGCCCGGTGAGCGCCTTGAGGATGAGCGAGCGCTGCGGGTGCGAATGCGCTTCCTCGGCGGTGATGCGCCCTTCGTCGATCAGGCTCTGCACGTAGGTGTCGTCACGGGTGATCTGCGTGAGATGCTCGTCGCGCAGCAGGTAGGCGCGGGAGTCGCCGACGTGCGCGAGCCCCATCGAGGTCCCGGTGAACAGAAGGGCGGTGAGCGTCGTCCCCATGCCGTCCCGCTCGGGGTGCTCGGACACGTGCTCGGCGATGGCGATGTTGCCGGAGCGGACGGCGTTCTCAAGCTTGGAGAGGATCTCTCCGCCCGGCTCCTCGTCGTCCAGCGGGATCATGGCGCTGATCACCAGCGCGGAGGCGACTTCGCCCGCCTCGTGCCCGCCCATGCCGTCCGCGAGCGTCAACAGGCGCGCGCCCGCGTACGCCGCGTCCTCGTTGTTGCCCCGGACGAGTCCCCGGTCGCTCCGGGCCGCGTATCTGAGTACCAGGCTCATGCGCGCAGCTCGACTACTGTTTTGCCGACCTGGATGGGGGAGCCGAGCGGCACCCGCACCGCTGCGGTCACTTTGACCCGGTCGAGATAGGTGCCGTTCGTGGACCCGAGGTCCTCGACGAACCAGTCTTCCCCGCGTTTCAAGAGCCTGGCATGGCGAGAGGACGCGTATTCGTCGGTCACCACGAGCGTCGAGTCGTCTGCCCTGCCGATGAGCACGGGCGCGTCGCCGAGCGCGATCCTCGTGTTCTTGAGCGCCCCCCGGGTGACCACGAGGTACTTCGCCTGCCGTCCCCGGCCGAAATTGGCGAAGAATCCGGAGCTCTGCCCCTTGCTCTGCGCGGGCATGCGCGACCCCGACGCGCTCGTGATGTCCGATCGGATCACGCGGACCACGGCGAAGACGAAGAGCCACAAAAGCGCTAAGAAGGCGGCGCGGCCAGCCTGCCAGATCAGTGCCTGTTGCTGCATGTCGACCTCCCCTCAATTTCTTTGAACGCTTGCATCGTGCGAGGCCTGGGACTTCTCGGCAAAGCTCTACCCTATCCGAACCGCACGATGACGAGCGACTGGCCCAGGTTGATGACGTCGCCGTCGGCGAGCTGCCATTCCGACACCCGCTCCCCGTTGACCGAGGTGCCGTTCGTCGAGCCGAGGTCCTGGAGCACGGCCCGCTGCCCGTCCCACCAGATCCGGCAGTGCTCCCGAGACACCGCTTTGTCGTCCAATTGGACCTGCGCCGTCGCGCCGCGGCCGAGCACGCTGACCCCGTGCGCGAGCTGGTGCTGGCGGCCGGAGCCTTCCGTGAGGCGCAGCACGCGCCGCACGTTCTGCCGATGCGACGGCGCGGGAGCGGGGGCGGAGGGGCCAGATCCGGACGAGGCTCCGGCGGGGCCTGCGCCTGCGGCGGAGTCCGCCGAGCTGGAAATCCGCAGCTGGCCTTGGCGCATTTGGTCCGAGGCCTCCAGTCGCACCGACACGGGGCGGCGCACCGTCCAGCCCTGCGCCGCGATGAACTGCTCCAGGTGGCGGGTCAGCACCTTCGTGACCTCGTCGTAGTGCTCTTCGAGGTGCTCGACGTCGGCTTGGCCGAGCCGGATCGTGTACTGGTCCGAAGTCACCGGCTGGCCGTCCGAACCGGTCCGAACGCCCATGGCAGCTTCCCGTTGCAGGCCCGCTTGCACCTCGCTCACCTGCAAATTCCCGCCAAAGACGCGGGCAAAGGCGTCGCCGATGGCGCCTTCGAGGGTGCGCTCGATGCGCTGGACCATTCCCATACCTTGTCAGGTTACCTGGTTCGCCGGGCGAAACGAACCACCAATGCAGTTTCTGCGCGCAGAAAATTTTGCAATATGGGGATTGCTTGAAGGCAACAAGAACGTGTTCGAGGGCGGCCGCGAATTCGGCGCGGCAAGCCCTTCTCCGCCGGCCTTTGTTTGTCAGCGCAGAGCATTACCGTGGTCGTCATGAGCTTGGCGGACTTCTCGGCGGCGACACAGGAGTGGTTCGCGGCCGCGCTCGGCTCCCCGACCCCGGCCCAAGCCGAGGCGTGGGCCTCGATCGCGCGCGGCGGGCACACGCTGGTCAGCGCGCCAACCGGCTCGGGCAAGACCTTGGCGGCCTTCCTCTGGGCGATCGACCGGCTGCATGCGCAGCCGCCGGGCCCGGACCGCGCGACCCGGATCCTCTACATCTCGCCGCTCAAAGCGCTCGCCGAGGACGTGCGGCGCAACCTCGAAGTCCCGCTCGACGGGATCGCCGAAGCCTCGCGGCGGGCCGGGGCTCCGGTCCCGGAGATCAGCGTCGGCCTGCGCTCGGGGGACACCAGCGCCGCGGGCAGGCGCGAGCTTGTGCGCAGACCGCCCGACATCCTCATCACCACCCCGGAGTCGTTGTTCCTCATGCTCACCTCTCGGGCGAGGGAAACGCTCGCCCAGGTGCGCACGGTCATCGTGGACGAGGTGCACGACCTCGTGGGGACCAAACGCGGCGCGCACCTCGCGCTCTCGCTCGCCAGGCTCGACGCCTCCCTCGACCGGCCCGCCCAACGCGTCGGCCTGTCTGCCACGGTGCGTCCGCTCGAGGAGGCGGCGCAGTTTCTCGCGAACGGGCGCAGTCTCGCAGGCTCCGGCGATCCGGTCGGGATCGTCGCGCCGCCCGCCGCGAAGACGTGGGACCTCGAAGTCCGGGCCGCAGCCGAGGACCTGTCCCGTTTGGACGAGGAAGTCGCGGCTTCTGGCCGCAACTCTGTGTGGCCCAAGGTGGAGCAGGCGGTGCTGGAGATCGTCCTCCAGCACCGGTCCGCCATCGTCTTCGTCAACTCCCGCACCACGGCGGAACGTTTCGTCGCGGCGCTCAACGAGCGGTGCGCGGCCGCCGGGGCAGGCCCGGAGCCGGTCGCCAACGCGGCGGTCCCAGGCGGGATGCCCGCGGCTATCTCCTCCACCGCGTACACCTCGAACGGGTTCGACCCTGTCTTCGCCAAGGCGCACCACGGATCGGTGAGCAAAGAGGCCCGGGCGTTGGTGGAGGCCGACCTCAAGGCCGGGCGGCTGCGCTGCGTCGTCGCGACCAGCAGCCTCGAACTCGGCATCGACATGGGCTCGGTCGACGTGGTGGTCCAGATCGGCTCCCCGCCGTCGGTGGCGAGCGGGCTGCAGCGGGTCGGCCGCGCAGGCCACCAGGTGGGCGCGGTGTCGCGCGGCGTCGTCTTCCCGCTGCACCGGCTCGACGTCGCGCATTGCGCGGTGACGGTGCGGCGGATGCGCGCCGGGGAGATCGAGTCCATCAAAGTGCTGCGGAACCCCCTCGACGTGCTCGCCCAGCACACCGTCTCCGCCTCGGCGGCCGCTGGCGAGGCGGGGCTGGGCGTGACGGCATGGTTCGAGACGGTCCGCGCCGCCGCGCCGTTCCGCGACCTGCCCCGCTCGGCCTACGAGTCCGTCCTCGACCTGCTGTCCGGCAGGTATCCCGCCGACTTCTTCGGCGAGCTGCGGCCCCGATTGGTGTGGGACCGCGCGAAGGACACGTTGACCGCCCGGCCCGGCGCGGCGATGCTCGCCGCGATCTCTGGCGGCACGATCCCCGACCGGGGCCTCTACGGCGTGTTCCTCGTCGGCGAGGCTTCCTCAAAGGCAGGCGGGGCCCCTGCGTCCAGGGTGGGCGAGCTCGACGAGGAGATGGTCTACGAGTCGAGGGTCGGCGACGTCATCCAGCTCGGCGCGGCCAGTTGGCGGATTATGGAGATCACCCACGACCGGGTGCTCGTGGTCCCGGCGCCCGGCTTGCCCGCGCGGCTCTCGTTCTGGAAGGGGGACGGCCCTGGCCGCCCGGCCGAGCTCGGCCGGGCGGTGGGCCAGTTCTTGCGGGAATGCGACAGTTTGCGGGAATGCGACGGCATGGAAGACCCGTCGCCCGACGGGCTCGACGCGTATGCGGCGGCGAACCTCGCGTCCCTCCTCGACGAGCAGCGCGCTGCCACCGGCGTCCTGCCGACCGACGAGACGCTGGTCGTCGAGCGGTTCCGCGATCCGTTGGGGGATTGGCACATCGCGCTGCTCTCCCCGTACGGGGGCGCCGTGCACGCCCCGTGGGCGCTGGCCGTTGCGGCGAGGCTGCGGGAGCGCTACGGCTTCGACGAGTCTCCCGCCGTCAACGACGACGGCATTGTGGTCCGGCTGCCGGACACCGACGGCGCGCCGCCTGGCGCGGAGCTGTTTGTTTTCGAGCCAGACGAGATCGAGCGCGTCGTGGAACGCGAGCTCGGCGGTTCCGCGCTGTTCGCCGCGCGGTTCCGCGAATGCTCCGCCAGGGCGCTCCTCTTGCCCCGCAAGCGGCCGGGGCAGCGGACGGCGCTGTGGCTGCAGCGGCTGCGGTCTGCCCAGCTGCTGGACGTCGCCAAGGGCTATCCGCAGTTCCCGATGCTTCTGGAGACCATGCGCGAATGCCTGCAGGACGTCTACGACTTGCCCGCGCTCGTCGGGCTTCTGAGCCGGATCGAGCAAAGCAGCCTCCAGCTGGCCGAAGTCGAGACGCCGTCGCCGTCCCCGTTCGCGCGCTCGCTCCTCTTCGGGTACGACGGCCTGCACATGTACGAGGACGACCGGCCCCTCGCCGAACGCCGGGCGGCTGCGCTTCGGGTCGACGAAGGCTTGCTCGGGGAGCTGTTGGGGCGCGGCGAGGCGCAGGACCTCCTCGATCCGGAGGTCGTCCGCAGGATCGAGCTGGAGCTGCAGCGCCTCGCGCCGCAGCGCCGGGCGCGCACCGGCGAAGCGCTGATAGACCTGTTGCGCGAGCTGGGCCCGCTCACCACAGACGAAGTGAACGAGAGGGCCGAGGAGGGCTTGTGGACGGCGCTGCCGCACTTCCACGAGCATGCCCGCGTGACCCGGTTCGAGCGCGGCGGCCAGCAGTGGTGGGCCGCTCCCGAGGACGCCGGGCGGCTCCGCGACGCGCTCGGGATCCCGCCGGAGCCCTGGGTTCCCGAAGCGTTCCTCGATCCGACGCCCGATCCGCTCGGCGACCTCGTCGCCCGCTACGCGCGCACGCACGGCCCGTTCACGGCGCAGGCAGTCGCCGACCGGTTGGGGTTGGGCGGCGCTGTCGTCGCCGAGGTGCTCGGCAGGCTGGGGACGGTCGTCCGAGGGCGGTCCTCAGGCGAGTGGTGCTCGCGCGATGTGATGAGCAGGCTGCGCAAGGGCTCGCTCGCCGCGCTGCGGCAGCAGATCGAGCCGGTGGGCCGTGCCGAGTTCGCCCGTTTCTTGCTGGGCTGGCAGCACGTCGGCAGCCCGCCGCGCGGGGCCGCTGCTCGTCCGCTGCGCGGAGCCGCAGGCCTGCTCGACGTGGTCGACCAGCTCGCAGGGGCCCGCCTGCCGGTCTCGGCGTTGGAGACGCTGATCCTTCCGTCGCGGGTGGCGGACTACGCCCCGGCGCTTCTCGACGAGGCGCTCGCCTCGGGCGAGGCGTATTGGGCCGGGGCGGGGGAGGGCTGGGTGCGGCTGTACCCGTCCGATCTCGCGCCGTGGCAGGAGGAAGAGCCCAAGCCAGAGGAGGACGGCGAGCTCGCCGAAGCGATGTTGCGCGCGTTGTCCAGCGGCGGGGCGTTCTTCCTCGCGCAGATCGAGCGCGCCGTCGCGGCGGAGGGCCCGGCGACGGCGCAGCAGTTGCAGGACGCCCTGCGCGCGCTCGCATGGTCGGGCAGAGTCACCTCCGACACCTTCGCGCCGGTGCGCGAATGGGCGGCGCCGACGAAGAAAACCGCGCACGGGGGCGCCGCCCGCTTGCGGGGGAGGGCCTCGCATCGCAGCAGAAGGCCCCGGCTGGCCGCTCCCCGCGCCACGGGCACGGGCGGACGTTGGGCGCTCGTGCCAGGACGGGAGCCAGACCCGACGGCGCGAGCCCTCGCCAGGGCGCAGGCGCTCCTCGACCGCTATGGCGTGGTGACCAGGGACGTGGTCTCGGCGGAGGAGGCCGGGTTCTCCGCGCTCTACCAGGTGCTGGTCGCGATGGAGGACGCGGGCGCATGCCGGAGGGGCTATTTCGTGGACTCGCTCGGCGGAGCCCAGTTCGCAGCGGGCAGCACCGTCGACCTGCTCCGCGACCGGACCCGAAGCGGGCCGAAAGCGGTCGCGCTCGCCGCGACCGACCCGGCCAACCCCTACGGCGCCGGGCTGCCCTGGCCGGAGCTCCCCCACAAGCAGGAGGGATCCCTGCCGAGCGCGCGGCCCGGACGCAAGGCCGGGGCGGTCGTCGTCCTCGTGGACGGCGAGCCCGTGTTCTATCTCGAACGAGGCGGCGCGAGCCTCGTCTCGTTCCGGGCCGACGGAGCCGACGCGGCGGCAGAGGCGTTGGCGCAGGCGGGACGGCGGCTGGGCGGGCTCGTCGTGGAGCGCTTGGACGGCGAGAGCGTGCACGGCGCTCGGGGCGATATCGTGGACGCGCTGATTGCGGCGGGGTTCGCCTTGGTCCCGAGGGGGCTCCGGCTGCGATGAATCCAATTGGCTTCCGCAGGGCGTCTGTGGTAAATTCTCTCCGCTGAACTTGAGATCGAGTCGGCAACGAGATCACAAGTCTCCCCAGGGCAAGTGGCGCGGTGTTCATCATTCGCCACCCACCTGGAGCAATAATTGAGACCGCAAGTCTCCCCGGGCAAGTGGCGAAATGGCAGACGCGCTGGCTTCAGGTGCCAGTGTCCGTAAGGACGTGGGGGTTCAAGTCCCCCCTTGCCCACAGAGAAAAAGCCAGCGCGAGCGCGCTGGCTTTTTTCATGGCCGGACGGTTCATGGCCGGACGGTTCATGGCCGGGAGGTTCATGGCCGGGCGGCTGCCCAAGCGCGGTGCTCGCGTCCGAGCGCGGTTGCAGGCTCTGCGCCGTCGATCCATTCACGGGCGATGGCGCTGAAGTTCAACGCCGGGCGCAGTTGGCTGAGCAGCGCGACGAGCTGGGCGTCCACCCTGACCCGGAGCGCGTGTTCGTTGGGCAGGTTGACCTGGCGCAGCGCGGCCCCCTCCGGAGTGCCCGAGTCGGTGTACACGCTGACGGTCTCGTTGACGACCTCGGGGGTCAGCTCGATCGTCTCGTCGTGGAGGAACCATCGGGTGATCAACGCGAACGCGCCCGCGACGTCGTCCACGTCGACGGAGTCCTCGATGAGCGCCCCGCGAGCGCGCAACAGCGCGACGAGCCGAGCCCCGTCGCGGGCCGAGATGGCGTGGAAGATGGCGAGCTCGGCCTCGGCCGTGGCCTCGTCGATGCGCTTGACGAGGCCGAAGTCGAGGAATCCGACACGGCCGTCCGCCAAGAGGAGCACATTGCCGGGATGGGCGTCCCCGGAGAACATCCGCAAAGCGTAGGGAGCGCTGCCGTAGAAGCGGAAGACGGCCTCGGCGATCCGGTTGCGCTCTCCGAGCGGCCGGTCGTACGCCGAGCTGAGCGGGCTCCCGTCGAGCCATTCGGTCACGAGCACGCGCCGGGTCGACAGCTCCAGCGCCGGGGCGGGGACGCGGATGAACGGGTGGTCTGTGTAGAAGTCGGCGAGGGCGCGGGTGCTGGCCGCCTCTTTCTGGTAGTCGAGCTCCTCGGTGAACCGATGGTCCAGCTCTTCGGACAGGCTGCGCACGTCCTGGTCTATCTGCAGGACCCTGGAGAACGCGGCGAGGAAGATCCGCAGGTTGCTCAGGTCCGAGCGGATGATCCGCTCGATATCGGGGTACTGCGCTTTGACCGCGACTTCTCGTCCGTCGTGCAGCCGGGCCCGGTAGACCTGCCCGATCGAGGCCGCCGCAACGGGTTGCTCGCAGAACTCGGCGAACGTGGCGGGGATCGGCCCGAGCTCCTGCTCGACGCGGGCGCGCATGATCGCCCAGTCGACGGCAGGCACATTGCTCTGCAGCGCGGCAAGTTTCTCTTGGATCTCCTGGCGCTGGTCGGGGCCGAACAGCCCGACGTCCATCACGGAGAGCATTTGCCCGAGCTTCACCGCGATGCCGCGCATCGAACCGAGCGCGATGACGAGCCGTTCGACGGCTGCCATCTTGCGGGCGTCGAGATGCGCCTTCGCCCGAGCCTCGGAGCGGGTGAGGTTCGCCGCGTGGGTGGCGGCCCGCTTCGCGGTCTCCTTCCCGGCGAGCGCCCCGAGCTGGGCGAGCCGTCCCGTTCGGGAAGTGCGCGTCTTCGGTTCCACGGGGCGCTCCTCTCCTTGGTCGCCGTGCCGCGTTGAAATGCCGCCAGGCGGTGGCTTTCGCCGCCCCAGTTCTATCACGCCGCCCGTCATAAACCTCCGGCAAGGTGACATGCGACACTTGTCGCAGGCGTCGGCGGCGGCGCGTGTGGGCGCCGCGCTTGTGATCACGTTGTTTGTCCGCGCGAGCGTGATTTATGTATCACCGGCCGGCACTAGCGTCGCGCCACAACTTGCCGTATCCTCTGCTCAGACAGACCGTCGAGACCGAAGGAATTCCAAACATCATGGGGAAACGACACCTCGTACTCGCTGCAAGCGTAGCCCTGCTCGGCTCGGCCGCGCTTGGCGTGGCCCCGGCCTCGGCGGAACCCGACAAGGCTGCCTGCAAGTCTTTGAGCGACCTGCAGCCGAGGCTTGAGGCGCTGGTCTCCAGCGTCAACGGCGTCAGCTCCAAAGAGCGCGACAGCCGCGAGGGCACTGAAGACCCCGAGGCGAAACTCGCGTCTCGGGAGAACCAGCTCAGCCAGACCATCGACCTCCAGAACGCGGGCGCGGACCAAATGCGCGGCGTGGCGGACTCTGTGGAGAACCCACAGGTGTCGGGTGTGCTGAGCAACTGGGCAGACTCGCTCAACAGCTTCTCGGAGGCGCTGCAAGGGCGCATCGACGACGGCCTCGACGACGATCCGGACCCGAAGACCGCGTCTTGGCTGCACGCCGCCGCGATGCGGGTGAACCTGGCTGCGGACGCCTACCGTGCGACGCTGAAGTCGGTTTGCGCCGCTCCTCCCTCCTCCTGACGACCCCCTAACCGTTTGAGCACCACCAGATGAACTGTAGCCCCGGCCCTCAAGGGCTTTACCACCCATCCGAAGAGCACGATTCCTGCGGCGTGGCGATGATCGTGGACATCCACGGACGTCGCAGCCACGCGCTGGTGACCAAGGCGATAGCGGCCCTGGTCAACCTGGACCATCGTGGGGCGGCGGGGGCGGAGCCCAACACCGGCGACGGAGCGGGGGCGCTCATCCAGGTGCCTGACCGGTTCTTGCGCGCGGTCGCCGGGTTCGAGCTCCCCGAGCTGTACGCCACCGGCATCGCCTTCCTGCCCCAGGGCGGGGCGGACGCCGAGGACGCCGCGCAAGCGGTGGAGAAGATCGTCGCCTCCGAGGGCCTTGCCACGATCGGCTGGCGCGAGGTGCCCGTCGACGACTCGTCGCTCGGCGCTTTGGCGAGGGACGCGATGCCGACGTTCCGGCAGATCTTCATCGCCGACCCCAACGGCCAGCTGCAAGGCCTGGACTTCGAGCGGCGGCTGTACGTCGTGCGCAAGCGCGTGGAGCACGAGCTGCGCCATGGCGACGAGCGGGTGTACTTCCCGAGCCTCTCGTCGCGGACCCTGGTGTACAAAGGCATGCTCACCACGCTGCAGCTGCGGGAGTTCTACCCCGACCTGCAGGACGAGCGCGTCGAGTCCGCCGTCGGCATCGTGCACGCCCGGTTCTCCACGAACACGTTCCCCTCGTGGCCGCTCGCGCACCCCTACCGTTTCATCGCGCACAACGGCGAGATCAACACCGTCGCGGGCAACTCGAACTGGATGCGGGCCCGCGAGTCGCTGATCCGCGGCGACGTGTTCGGCGGCCCTGAGGCGCTGGCGAAGATCTTCCCGGTGGTCACGCCGGGCGCCTCGGACACGGCCCGGTTCGACGAGGTCGTCGAGCTGTTGACCTTGGCGGGGCGCTCGCTGCCGCAGGCGATGCTCATGATGGTGCCGGAGGCGTGGGAGAACAACCCCGACATGCCGAAGGCGCACCGGGACTTCTACCGCTACCACGCTTCTCTCATGGAGCCGTGGGACGGCCCGGCCGGGATGTGCTTCACCGACGGCACGCTGGTCGGGGCGCTCCTCGACCGCAACGGCCTGCGGCCTGGCCGGGTGTGGATCACCGACGACGAGGTGATGGTGGCCTCCGAGGCCGGGGCGTTCCCGGTCGCGCAGGAGAAGATCGTCGCCAAGACCCGCCTGCAGCCGGGCCGGATGCTCCTCGTGGACACCGCCGAGGGACGGATCATCAGCGACCAGGAGGTCAAAGACGAGCTGTCCGCAGCCCACCCGTACGGGGAGTGGCTGAAGGCGCAGATCACGCTGGACGACCTGCCCAAGCGCGAGACCGTTCGGATGAACCACGAGCGGGTGCTCAACCGGCAGCAAGTGTTCGGGTACACCAACGAGGACATGAACATCCTGCTCAAGCCGATGGCGCTGACCGGGCAGGAAGGCATCGGCTCGATGGGCACGGACACGCCCATCGCGGCGCTCTCCGAGCGTCCGAGGCTGCTGTTCGACTACTTCCAGCAGCTCTTCGCGCAGGTCACGAACCCGCCGTTGGACGCGATCCGCGAAGAGATCGTGACGAGCATGATGGGTTCGCTCGGCCCCGAGCGCGACGTGCTCAACCCCGAGCCGCTGTCGTGCCGCCAGGTGCAGCTCGACCACCCGATCCTCTCGAACGACGACTTGGCGAAGCTCGTCGCGGCCAACGACGACGGCAGCTACCCGTGGCTGCGCTCGACGGTCATCCCCGGCCTGTACCCGGTGGCGAAGGGCGGCGAAGGCATCGCGGCGGCGCTCGACGTGATCCGCTCCCAGGCGTCTGACGCGATCGCGGGCGGCGCCCGGCTCATCGTCCTCTCGGACCGCAACTCGAACGAGTCGCTGGCGCCGATCCCGTCGCTCCTGCTTGTCGCCGCCGTGCACCACCACCTCATCCGCGAGAAGACCCGCACCAAGATCGGCCTGATCGTGGAGTCCGGCGACGCGCGCGAGATCCACCACCTCGCGGCCCTCCTCGGCTGCGGCGCGGCGGCGGTCAACCCGTACCTCGCGCTCGAGTCGCTGCACGACTTGGTGGAGCGCAAGGCGCTGCCGGGCCTCACCTACGCCAAGGCGGAGAAGAACTACCTGAAGGCGGCCAGCAAGGGTGTCTTGAAGATCATGTCCAAGATGGGCATCTCGACGCTCGCCTCCTACACCGGCGCCCAGCTCTTCCAGGTGATCGGCCTGGACCAGGGCCTGGTGGACGAGTACTTCGCCGGCTTGCGCAGCCAGCTCGGCGGGGTGGGCCTCGACGAGCTCGCCGCCGATGTCGGCGTGCGCCACCACCGGGCGTTCATCGAGCGCCCGGAGGAACGGGCGCACCGCGAGCTCGAAGTCGGCGGCGAGTACCAGTGGCGGCGCGAGGGGGAGTACCACCTCTTCAACCCGGAGACGGTGTTCAAGCTGCAGCACTCCACCCGCACGGGCCGCTACGACGTCTTCAAGGAGTACACGAAGGCCGTGGACGAGCGGGCCGAGAAGATCGGCACGCTGCGCGGGCTCTTCGAGTTCGACACCCGTGGCCGCTCGCCCATCCCGATCGAAGAGGTCGAGCCGATCGCCGAGATCCTCAAGCGGTTCTCCACCGGCGCGATGAGCTACGGCTCGATCTCCGCCGAGGCGCACGAGACGCTCGCGATCGCGATGAACCGGATCGGCGGCAAGTCGAACTCCGGCGAGGGCGGCGAGGACGAGGAGCGCTTCGTCCCCGACGAGAACGGCGACTGGCGGCGCAGCGCGATCAAACAGGTCGCCTCCGGCCGGTTCGGCGTCACCTCGCACTACCTGGTCAACTGCACCGACATCCAGATCAAGATGGCGCAGGGCGCGAAGCCCGGCGAGGGCGGCCAGCTGGGCGGGCACAAGATGTACCCGTGGATCGCGAAGACCCGGCACTCCACCCCGGGGGTCGGGCTCATCTCCCCGCCGCCGCACCACGACATCTACTCGATCGAGGACCTCGCGCAGCTCATCTACGACCTGAAGAACGCGAACCCGCAGGCTCGGATTCACGTGAAACTGGTGTCCGAGATCGGCGTCGGCACGGTCGCGGCGGGCGTCTCGAAGTGCCACGCCGACGTCGTCCTCATCTCGGGCCACGACGGAGGCACCGGCGCGAGCCCGTTGAACTCGCTCAAGCACGCGGGGGCCCCGTGGGAGATCGGCCTCGCCGAGACCCAGCAGACCCTCCTGCTCAACGGCCTGCGGGACCGCATCGTGGTCCAGGTGGACGGGCAGATGAAGACGGGCCGCGACGTGGTCGTCGCGGCGCTCCTCGGCGCCGAGGAGTTCGGCTTCGCGACCGCGCCGCTGGTCGTCGAGGGCTGCGTCATGATGCGCGTGTGCCACCTCGACACCTGCCCGGTGGGCGTCGCGACGCAGAACCCGGTGCTGCGCGCCCGGTTCGACGCGAAGCCCGAGTTCGTCGTGAACTTCTTCGAGTTCGTCGCGGAGGAGGTGCGCGAGCTCTTGGCGAGCCTCGGCTTCCGCACCTTGCAGGAGGCCATCGGCCAGTCGCAGCACCTGAACACCTCGCGCGCGCTGTCGCACTGGTCGGGGGAGAAGGCGGGCAAGCTCGACCTCTCGCCGATCCTGCACCAGCCGGACTCGCCGTTCATGAACCAGGCCCCGTACTGCACGAGCAAGCAGGAGCACGGTCTTGAGAAGGCGCTCGACCAGCTGCTGATCGCCCAGGCCCGCGAGGCCATCGACCAGGGCGTCCCCGTGGTCGTCGAGTCGAAGATCGGCAACCTCAACCGGTCGGCGGGCACCATGCTCGGCTACGAGGTCACCAAGGCGCACGGCGCGGCGGGGCTCCCGGAGCACGCCATCACGGTCGAGTTCACCGGCACGGCGGGCAACAGCTTCGCCGCGTTCGTCCCCAAGGGCGTCACGCTGCGCCTGCACGGCGAGGCGAACGACTACGTCGGCAAGGGCCTTTCCGGCGGGAACGTGACGATCCGCCCGTCCGAGGAGTCCTCGGCGCGACTGGTCGCCGAGGAGAACATCATCGCGGGCAACGTGGTGCTGTTCGGCGCGACGAGCGGGCACGCCTTCATCCGGGGCGTCGCGGGCGAGCGGTTCGCGGTGCGCAACTCCGGGGCCACTGCGGTGGTCGAGGGCATCGGCGACCACGGCTGCGAGTACATGACCGGCGGCCGCGTCGTGATCCTCGGCCCGGTCGGCCGGAACTTCGCGGCGGGCATGTCCGGCGGCATCGCCTACGTCTACAACCCGGACGAGACCTTCGAGCGCAAGGTGAACCGGGAGTTCGTGGACCTGGAGGATGTGGACGCGGACGACCAGTCCTGGTTGCACGACCTTTTGGCCCGACACGTCGAGGAGACCGGCTCCTCGGTGGCGAAACGGGCGCTGGACGCTTGGGACAACGAGCGGCGGAACTTCGTGAAGGTGATGCCGCGCGACTACAAGCGGGTGCTCATCACCATCGAGCGGGCGCTGGCCGAGGGCCGCGACCCCGACAAAGCGATTATGGAGAGCATCAATGGCTGATCCGAGCGGCTTCTTGAAGCACACGATGGCGAAGCTCCCGCCGCGCAGGCCGGTGCCGTTGCGGCTGCGGGACTGGAACGAGGTCTACCAAGATTTCGACGAGGCGACCCTGCGCGTGCAGGCCTCGCGCTGCATGGACTGCGGCATCCCGTTCTGCCACCAGGGCTGCCCCCTCGGCAACCTCATCCCGGACTGGAACGACCTCACCCGGCTCGGCCAGTGGCGCGAGGCGATCGAGCGGCTGCACGCGACGAACAACTTCCCCGAGTTCACGGGCAGGCTGTGCCCCGCGCCGTGCGAGTCGGCCTGCGTCCTCGGCATCAACCAGGACGCGGTGACGATCAAGCAGATCGAGGTCGAGATCATCGACCACGCCTTCGAGGAGGGCTGGGTCTCCCCGGTCCACCCGCACCAGCTCACCGGCAAGCGCGTCGCCGTGGTCGGCTCGGGCCCTGCGGGCCTCGCCGCCGCGCAGCAGCTGACCAGGGCGGGCCACATGGTCACGGTCTTCGAGCGGGACGAGCGTATTGGCGGCCTGCTGCGGTACGGCATCCCCGACTTCAAGATGGAGAAGCGGCACATCGACCGCAGGCTCGTCCAGATGGAGGCCGAGGGCACGATCTTCCGCACCGGCGTGAACGTCGGCGTCGACATCACCGTCGAGAAGCTGCGCAAGAGCTACAACGCGGTGGTGCTCGCGGTCGGCGCGCTGGAGCCGAGGGACCTCGACGTCCCGGGCCGCGAGCTCGACGGCGTCGTGCAGGCGATGGACTACCTTCCGGACGCCAACCGGGCCCTCTACGAGGAGCGCGCCCCGAAGATCGACGCCAAAGGCAAGCGCGTCGTCATCATCGGCGGCGGCGACACCGGCGCCGACTGCCTCGGCACCGCGCTGCGCCAGGGCGCGGCGAGCGTGCACCAATTCGACATCAACCCGCTGCCGCCTGTGGTGCGGGACGAGAACCACCCGTGGCCGACGTACCCCCGCATCCTGCGCAACTCCGCCGCGCACCAAGAGGGCGGCGAGCGCGTGTTCGCGGCCAACACAGTGGAGTTCGTCGGCAAGGACGGCAAGCTCGTCGGCCTCAAAGCCCATGAGGACGTCCAACGCGAGGGCAGGACGATCGTCTCCGTCGGCTCGGAGTTCACGCAGGAGACCGAGCTGGTGCTCCTCGCGCTGGGCTTCACCGGCCCGCAGCGCCCGGACCTCTTGGACAAGCTCGGCGTCGAGCTCACCGAGCGCGGCGACGTCAAACGGGACGCGAACTACCACACGACCGTGGAAGGCGTCTTCGTCGCGGGCGACGGCGGACGCGGCCAGTCGCTGATCGTCTGGGCCATCGCCGAGGGCCGCGCCGCCGCGGCTTCGGTGGACGAGTGGCTGGAGGGCGAGACGGCGCTGCCGAGCCCTGTCGAGCCGCACGAGCAGCCCATCGGCTGATGCCCTGGCCCATGCGCGCGGAGGCCGAGACGCTCAAGCGGCAGTTCGGCCTGGCGCGTGTCGCCAGATTGGCCTCGGCGGACGAGTCCGCCCGCCCGCATCTCGTGCCGGTGGTCTTCGCGCTCCGCGGCGATGTCGTGGTGATCGCGGTCGACCACAAGCCGAAATCCACTGCCGCGCTCAAGCGGATCAGCAACATCCAGGCGAACGACCAGGTCAGTTTGTTGGTCGACGGATATGACGACGCGGACTGGACTCGGCTTTGGTGGACCAGGATCGACGGAACGGCGCGCATCGTGGCCGAAGGGGCGGACCACGCGAAGGCTGTCGCCTGGCTCTGCGAGAAATACCAGCAGTACCGGGACTTCCCGCCAACCGGCCAGGTGATCTGGATCGAGATCACGACAGTGAGGGGATGGTCCCACCACGGCTAAGCCGATTCCGTCATGCGGGCGGCTGGTCGCCGGTCTCGCCGTCAGTCTCGGCGCATCGCCCAGAGCGTCGGCCCCGTGCGCGTCGGACGGATCTCTGCGACCACCCGGAACCCGAAGCGTTCGTAGAGCGGGTTGTTCAGGATGTTCGAGCTCTCCAAGTATGCCGGGCCCTTGATTCGGTCGAGCCGGTGCCGCAACAGCTCCGAGCCGACTCCCCGGCCAGAGACTGCCGCGCCGATGGAGGCGAGGTACCAGTGCGGCTCTTTCGGTCGCACGTTGTGGACCGCTCGCGCCAAACTCACTCCTCGGAACAGGCGTGTCCGCACTGCGTTCGTGAGGACGGGCAGCGCTCGGAGCACCTGTGAGGCGGGCGGCTCGAATCCCGGCGGGTCCCAGAACGCGGCTCCGACTGCGACCCCGTTCTCGTAGAGCAGGTCGGAGCCCTCGGCCGCTCCATGCAGCGCCAAGTCCATGCCGCGGAACGCGGTCGCGTCGCGCCGGGGGTCGGAGATCGCCCAGCGCGTCACCGGGTCGTTCGCGAACGCGGTCGCGAGGACGCGGTACGCCTCGCTCCGATTTTCCTTGCCGATCGGCGCGATGAGCCGCGCAGGGGATTGCGGATGTGACATGCGCAATAGTCTAGTGATACATGGCGGTGTGCGGCAGCTGGACGTTCTAATCGGGGTTGGCGAGGCGGCGCTGTCCGGTCGGGCTGGTCAGGCTGGTCCAGCGGACGGCGCCTGAGGCAACCCCCTCACATCGTCCGTATGTTCTATTGCACTCGAAAATACCAGGCAGAACAAGGAAAATAAGAAAAACCGCCTCGCTAGTTCCAGTCGGGATTCGCGAGCACCTTGGCCACGCTCGCGCCTGCGGCAGGCCCCTCGTACGCGGTGATGACTTCCTCGATCCCACCGGTTTTGCGGATATTGCCGTGGTCCACCCAGATCGCGTGGTCGCAGAACTGGGCGAGGAACTCGTTGGAGTGGCTGGAGAAGACGAGGATCCCCGAGCGGCGGACCAGGGCCTGCAGGCGCTCGCGGGCCTTCTTCATGAAGTCCGCGTCCACCGCGCCGATGCCCTCGTCCAAGAGCAGGATCTCCGGGTCGATGCTGGTCACCACGCCCAAGGCGAGGCGGATCCGCATGCCGTTCGAGTAGGTCCGCAGCGGCATGTTGAGGTAGTCGCCGAGCTCGGAGAACTCGGCGATCTCGTCCATCTTGCGGAGCATCGACTTGCGGTTCTGGCCGAGGAACAGCCCCCGGATGATGATGTTCTCGTAGCCCGAGGTCTCGGGGTCCATCCCGACGCCGAGGTCGAAGACCGGGGCCACCCGGCCCCGCACCACGGCGGTGCCCCTGGTTGGCTCGTAGATCCCCGCGAGCAGCCGCAGCAGCGTCGATTTCCCGGCGCCGTTGTGCCCGACGAGGCCGATGCGGTCGCCCTCCTTGAGCGAGAGCGTGACGTTGCGCAGCGCCTCGACGATGGGGAATTTGCTCGACCCCGCGATTGAGCCGCCCGCCTTGCTGAGCACGGCCTTTTTCAGGGAGCGGGTTTTGGCGTCGAAGATGGGGATCTCGACCCAAGCCTGGTGGAGATCAACGCTTACGGTCATGCCATTCCTTCTTTCAGGATCAGTCCTTGCATCACACCCAGTAGGCGACGCGGGAACGGTACTGCCGCATCACGACGAGCATGAACCCGAAGCCGAGAACGGTGATCGCGAGCACGATCCACCAGTGGTACGCCGCCTGCGGGGCGCCGAGCATCGGGGCGCGCAGGATGTCCACGAAGTGGTAGAGCGGGTTGATCTCCACGAGCCGGGCCCGCTTTGCGGTGTCGCCGCCCTGCTTGACCAGTCCGTCCGTCGTCCAGACGATCGGGGTCAGGTAGAAGAGCAGCTGGGTGACGTTCGCGACCATCGGCACCACGTCCCGGAACCGGGTCGCGATGATCCCCGCGACCATGGCCACCCAGACGGCGTTGGCCAGCAGCAGGGCGAGCGCGGGGAAGGCGAGGAGCATCGACCACGACCAGTGCTTCGGCGGGAAGATGGCCATGAGGACGACGTAGATGGCGAAGTTGTGCGCCATGAGCAGGGCTTGCCGCCAGATGAGCCGGTAGACGTGCACGCTGATCGGCGCGGGCAGCTGCTTGATGATGCCCTCGTTCGCGATGAAGACCTCCGAGCCTTCCTCGATCGAGTTCTGGATGAGGTTCCAGATGATGAGGCCGACTGTGACGTGCGGCAGGAAGGTGCGCAGATCGACGCCGAGCAGCATGGAGTACAACAGCGCCAGGCAGATGGCGATGGTCCCGGTGGAGATCGTGATCCAGAACGGGCCGAGCACCGAGCGCCGGTAGCGCTGCTTGATGTCTTGCCAGCCGAGCTGCAGCCACAGCTCGTGGTCGGCGAAACCGCGCCGCAGGTCGCCCCACGCGCGGCGGAAAGAGCGGGAGGAGGCCCTGGCGGAGACGAATCCCTGGGCTACGGGCGTGAGTGTGGTCATCGTCTCGCTCTCTGTGTCGCTTGCAAGCGTCAAAGATACTGCCCGGAGCCCGCCGCGCCGGTGTGCCCCGGCGGCAGGGCCTCGTGTCGCGATTGCTCGAATTGCGCGCGGGCGGCGAGCTGCTGCGCGATGAGCGTGGTCTGGATGCCGTGGAAAAGGCCTTCGAGCCAGCCGACGAGCTGGGCCTGCGCGATGCGCAGCTCGTCCTCGGTCGGGGTCTCGCCTTCGGAGAACGGGAGGGTGATGCGTTCGAGCTCCTCGCGCATCGCGGGCGAGAGGCCGTCCTGCAGCTCCTGGATGGAGCGGGTGTGGATCTCGCGGAGCCTGCTGCGGGCCGCCTCGTTGAGCGGAGCGGACTTCACCTCTTCGAGCAGCTGTTTGACCATGGAGCCGATCCGCATCACCTTGGCGGGCTGTTCGACCAGTTCGTCTGCCTCTTCCCCGGCCTGCGGCTGGGTCAGGACGACGATCCGTTGTGGGTAGTTCTCCTCGCTCATGGCTCCATTGTCCCATGCCCGGGACTAGGACAGGGCGAGGACTCGGGCCGGGTTTTCCAGGACGGCCCCGACCGAGGCGAGGAGTTTCGCGGCCGATTCCCCGTCGGCCACCCGGTGGTCGACGGAGAGGCTGAGCGGGCAGACCTGGCGGACGGCCAGCTCGCCGCGCGCCGCCCAGGGGCGGGGCGAGATTGCGCCGACGCAGAGGATCGCGGCCTCGCCGGGATTGATGATCGCCGTCCCGCCGTCAACGCCGAACACCCCGACGTTGGTGATGGTGATGGTGCCGCCGGTGAACAGGCTCGGGGCGGCGCGGCCCTCGCGAGCCCGCGTCACGGCGTCGTCCAGCGCGGCGGCCAGCTCGGCGAGGTTGAGCCGCTCGGCGTGTTTGACGTTCGGGACCACCAGGCCTCGGGGGGTGGCCGTCGCGAAGCCGAGGTTGACCGCGTTGCGGGTGACGATGGTGTTGTCGCTCTCGTCCCAGCTGGCCCCCAGCGCCGGCTGCTCGCGCAGCGCCAGCACGAGCGCGCGGGCCACGAGCGCGAGCGGGGTGAGTTTTCGGTCCGCGTACTCCGGCATGGACCGCAGGTCCTCGACCAGCTCGACGGTCGCGGTGGCGTCGACGGAGAGGAAGACTGTGGCGTGCGGGGCGGTGAACGCGCTGCGCGTCATGGCCTCGGCCGTTCGGCGGCGCAGGCCGGTGACCGGCGTCCTCGTCTCGGTGTCCGCGTCGGGGCGCTGCCGCGCTCGGCCTCGGTACGAGATCGGGGCGGTCCGCTCGCCCCTGCGGCTGGCCGGGGCCGCGCCGACCCCGTAGCCCACCAGCACGGGGACGCGCTCTTCGGGATGTGCCTGCGCAGGACCCGCCAGCGCGGGACTCGTCGGCGCGTGCCCGTTGTGCCCGGTCTTCGCCGCCGGGGGCGGGGCTGTGGCGTCCCCCGAGGCCTCCTCGATGGCGATGATCGGCGAGCCGACGGGCACGACGGCCCCCTCCTCGGCGAGCAAGGCGGTCACGAAGCCCGAGTACGGCGACGGCAGCTCCACGAGCGCTTTGGCGGTCTCCACCTCCGCGACGACCTGATTGAGCGCGACCTGTTCGCCGACGTGGACCCGCCACGACACGATCTCCGCGTCGGCGAGCCCCTCGCCGAGGTCCGGCAAGAGGAATGTGCTCATCTGGCTCCCTTTCTCTCCACGGCGCGACGGTCAGTGGCCGAGCGCTTGGTCGACGGCGTCGAGGACGCGGTCGACGTCGGGCAGGTGGTGGCGTTCGAGGCGGCACGGGGGATAGGGCACGAAGAAGCCGCCGACGCGCAGCGCCGGGGCGCGCATCACGTCGAAGCAGCGCTCGGTGGTCCGCGCGGCGACTTCCGCGCCGAGTCCGAGGAAGACCGGGGCCTCGTGGACGACGACGAGCCTGCCGGTCTTGCGCACAGAGCGCTCGACAGCCGGGAAATCGATCGGCGACAGCGAGCGAAGGTCGACCACTTCGAGCGAGACTCCCTCCTCGCGCGCCGTCCTGGCGGCGGCGACAGCCGTGGAGACGGTGGGGCCGTACGCGACGAGGGTGGCGTCGGAGCCGTCCACGACCACCCTGGCGGCATGCAGCGGCGGGGCGGCGGCGAGGGGCGCGCCCATGTCCACAGGGCCTTTCTCCCAATACAGGCGTTTGGGCTCGAAGAAGACCACCGGGTCGGGGGAGAGGATCGCCTGCTGGACCATGGTGTACGCGTCGGCGGCGTTGCTGGGGGTGACCACGCGCAGGCCGGGGGTGTGCGCGAAATAGGCCTCGGGCGACTCTGAGTGGTGCTCCACCGCGCCGATGCCGCCGCCGTACGGGATGCGGATGGTCAGCGGGACGTCCACGGTCCCTTTGGTCCGGTAGCGGATCTTGGCGGCCTGGGACACGATCTGGTCGAAAGCCGGGTACACGAACCCGTCGAACTGGATCTCACATACCGGGCGGAACCCGCGCAGCGCGAGCCCTATCGCCGTGCCGACGATGCCCGACTCCGCAAGCGGGGTGTCGATGACCCGGTTCTCGCCGAACTCGCGCCACAGCCCGTCGGTCACGCGGAAGACGCCGCCGAGCTTGCCGACGTCCTCGCCCATCAGGATCACCTTGGGGTCGTCGGACATCGCTTTGCGCAGGCCCTCGTTGAGCGCCTTGGCGAGCGGCTTCGGCTCGTCCTGGGAGACGGCCTGGCGCTTGGGGTCCGAGGGGCGCCGCTGCGGCCCGATCACTGCGGTCATGCTCCCGCCTCCTCCCACTGCGCCAGGTAGGCGCGGTATTTGTCGCGCTCCTCCGCGATCAGCGGATGCTCGTCGGCGTAGACGTTGTCGAAGAGGGAGAGCGGCTGCGGGTCGGGCATGCCCACGCAGCCCGCGCGGAACTCGGCGGCGATCTGGTCGATCTCGGCCGTGATCGCGGCCTGCGCCCGGTCGTCCAGGGCTCCCGCCCGCTCCAACGTCCGGCGGACGCGGTCGATCGGGTCGCGCAGGCGCCACGACTCCAGCTCCTCGGGGTCGCGGTAGCGGGTCGGGTCGTCGGAGGTGGTGTGCGGGCCCATCCGGTAGGTGAGCGCCTCGACGAACACGGGGCCGTTCCCTTCGCGCGCGTGCGCGAGCGCCTTGCGGGTGACCGCGAGGACCGCCAACACGTCGTTGCCGTCGACCCGGAGGCTCGGGACGCCGAACCCGCTGGCGCGCCGCCACAGCGGGACGCGGCTCTGCCTCGAGGTCGGCTCGCTGATCGCCCATTGGTTGTTCTGGCAGAAGAACACCACCGGGGCGGCGAATTCCGAGGCGAACTCCAGCGCCTCGGAGATATCGCCCTGGCTCGTCGCGCCGTCGCCGAAATACACGATGGCGACGTCGTCGCCGCCGTCGAGCCGGACGCCCATGGCGTACCCCGCCGCGTGCAGGCCCTGCGAGCCGACGACGATCGCGGGGGCGAACACCTTGCAGTCCATCGGGTTCCACGACGTGTGCGCCGCGCCCCGCCAGGCGGCGACCAGGTCGCGCACGCGGACTCCCCGGCAGTATGCGACAGCGTGCTCTCGGTAGCTGAGGAAGACCCGGTCGTCCTTGCCGAGCGCCCGCGCCGAGCCGACTTGGGCGGCCTCCTGGCCGAGGAGCGGCGGCCAGAGCGCGAACTGGCCCTGGCGCTGCAGCGCGACCGCTTCGACGTCGATCCGGCGCACGGCCGAAAGATCTCGGTACAGGCCGAGCATGGCCTCGAAGCCGACATCGGCGACCAGCGGGGAGAACTCGGGGTGGTGCACCCGGCGCCCGTCCGGTTTGACGAGCTGGACAAGGGGATCCTGAGCGGTCATACCCGCCACTGTACTATGAGATAGATCACAAGGCGGGGTGCTGCGGGGAGCGGGCTCAGAACGTGAGCAAGGCTTTACCGAAGACGCTTCCCTCGGCCAGCGCCCGATGCGCCCCGGCAACGTCGGCGACCGGGAACTGGGCCCCGATAACCGGCTTGACCTTGCCTGCGGCGATGAGCGGCCACACGTGCTCGCGCACGTCCCGGATGATCTCGGCTTTGCCGACCGGCCCGTCGACGGGCCGGTTGCGCAGCGTCGAGCCGATCACGCTCGCGCGCTTGGCGAGCAGGGCGAGGAGGTTGATCTCGGCTTTGCCCCCGCCCATGCTCCCGATGACGACGATCTTCCCGTCCGTCGCGAGGACGTCGATGTCGCGGCCAAGGTACGGGCCGCCGATATGGTCGAGGACGAACGTCGCGCCGTTGGGCCAGCGCTCGCGCAGGACTTCGGCGAAGTCTTCCGACTTGTAGTCGATGACGATCCGCGCGCCGAGCTCCTTGCACCGGTCGGCCTTCTCCCGGCTCGCGGTCGCCGCGACCTCGGCGCCGAACGCCGCGGCGACTTGGATCGCGTGGGTGCCGATGCCGCTGGCTCCGCCGTGGACCAGCACGCGGTCGCCCGCCGCCAGGCCGCCGACTATGCCGAGGTTGAGCCAGACGGTGGCCGCCGTCTCGGGCAGCCCGGCGGCTTCGACAAGGGCCACGCCCGGCGGGACGGGCAGGACGCACGCTTGGTGCGCGACGGCGTATTGGGCGTAGCCGCCGCCCGGAAGGAGCGCGCACACCTCGTCGCCCTCGGAGAAGCTCGTCACCTCGTCGCCGACGGCGACGATTCGTCCCGAGACCTCAAGGCCGAGGATGTCGCTCGCGCCGGGCGGGGGAGGGTAGAAGCCTTGCCGTTGCAGCAAGTCCGCCCGGTTCACCCCGGCGGCCACGACCTCGACGAGCACCTCCTGCGGTCCCGGCTCGGGCCGCGCCACGTCGGCGAGGACCATCGCCTCGGGCCCGCCGAACGAGGGAAGGGCAATCGCTTTCATGACCCGAGCTTAGCCAAGGGGGCTTCCCGGGGAATCCTGCGTGGACGCATCGCAAGGCGCAACGAGCCGACGTGTACGGAGGCGGTGCGGGTGCACGAGGCGAGGGCAACGCCGCGAGGCGCCGCGCGGACCCCGGGAAGGGTCAGGAAAGGAGTTTGTGGAGCACTTTGCCGAGTAGCTCTTTCGGGTACGTGTCGGGGCTCGGCAGGGCTTGGACCGTCAGGCCCTCGTTGACCGCCAGCAGCACGACCGCGAGCTCTTCCTCGGTGAGCTCCACGGCGGCCTTCTTGCCTTTGGCCTGTTTTTCGAGGCTCTCCCGGACCGGCCCGAAGGCCTCCTTGATGCGGCCCGCGAACTGCGCGCGCGCGGCGAGGAAGGGCTGGCGGAGGTCTTCCTCGCGGACAACGCGGGCCCAGTACTCGAGCCACACCAGCTCCCAGTGGCGCTCTTTGAAGACGTTCGCGGTGAAGAACCGGCTGATCTCGTCGAGGTCGGCGGACCCGCTCGCCGCGAAGTTGGTCTCGGCGACGCGCCGCTCCAACTGGTCCTCGATCATGGCGAAGTACAGCTCGTCCTTGCTGGAGAAGTTGCTGTAGACGGCGCCCTTGGTGAGGCCCGCGGCCGCCGCGACGATGTCGAGCGAGGCCGCCGTGTAGCCGAGCTCGCCGAACACGATCAACGCGGCGTCGAGCAGGCGCTTGCGGACCTCCGCGCGCGTTGGGCGGCGCTGGCGTTTGGGGATGGGAATCCGGCTCGCCGGGTTCTTTTTCGTGGCGGCGGGCTTGCGCGGGGCCTTCACGCGGGGAGCGGCGGCGCCTGTCGAAGATTGGACGGAACCGCTGGGCGTTGAAGACGGATCAGCAATCGGGCTCATCGTTTGTACGGTAGCACCTTTGGATCGCTTTTGCAGCAAGGCCTGCGGAAGTAAGGGCGGGCTTAGGGCCAATTTTTGATCAACCGGACCTGAAAGCTGAATATTCCCTGAGAGGACGGTGAGAAATGCCACGGAAAACCGGGCCGTCGAATTGCCCGATAGGTCATAGGATGATTCGAGGAGCATACGAGGACCCGTGCTAGAGCCAGGCCTCACCCGTGCTCCGAAGCGGGCTTAGAACCCTTCTCGTCCGACCGCCTCGTCAGGCGGTCCTCGCCCCTCAAAAGGTGTGTTGTGAGCGTTTCTCGTACTCGTCGTCTGTTCAAACTGGCATGGTTGCCCGCCCTCTGCCTCGTGGTCGTCTCCGTGGCGGCCCTCATCATGGTCAGGGCGCATGGGATCTTCGGGTCGAAGGACGAGACCGGGACCTTGGACAAGAAATTCGCCATCGTGGAGTTCAATCCGAAGAAGATCACCTACGAGGTTTTCGGAGATTTCCGGCAATGGGGCCGGATCGACTACTGGGATAAAGACACGAAGTCTGTGGACGTGCAGATCACGTCGCTGCCGTGGACGCACACCGAGACCATCGTCGTGCCCGTCGGCACCGGCGACATCACGGCGCAGACCGACGGCGGCTTCATCGGCTGCCGGATCTCGGTCAACGGCGAGGTCCGCGACGAGCACACCACGAGCGGGGAGCACGCGGGCGTCTTCTGCCAGGTGTTGTCCGCATGAGCAACACGGCCCCGCATGAACAGCAGAAACGATCCTTGTTCGGCAAAGTGATCCGGAAGGGCTCGATCCTCGTCGTGCTCCTCTGGGTCGCGTTCGCGGTCGTGGTGAACGTCATCGCGCCGCAGCTCGAGCCGGTCACCCACGACAACCAGGGACCGCTCGTGCCGTTGGACGCCCCGTCCACCAAAGCGCTCGTGCATATCGGCCAGGTGTTCAAAGAGTCGGACTCCAACACGCTGGGGATGATCCTCATCGAGGGCGACCACAAGCTGAACCAGCAAGACCACGAGTTCTACAACCGCTTGGTCACGGAGCTGAAAAAGGACAAAAAGCACGTCCAGTACGTCATGGACATGTGGAACCGGGGCTTCACCGCGCCAGGGGTGCAGAGCTCCGACGCCAAGGCCTCCTTCACCTTGGTGCGCGCGGCGGGCGATATGGGGTCGACGCTCTCCGACGAGTCGACGATGGCCATTCGCACGACGGTGGAGAAGCTCAAGCCCCCGCCGGGCACGCGCGTCTACGTCGGCGGCGCGGCGGCGCTCTCCTCCGACATGCTCAAGGTCGGCGACGAGAGCATGAACAAGATGATGTTCACGACGATCATCATCATCACGATCATGCTGCTGATCGTCTACCGGTCGATCGCCACGCTGCTCTTGGTGCTCGCCACGGTCATCTTGGAGCTGATCGCGGGCCGGGGGATCGTGTCCTCCCTCGCCTTCTACCACTACATCGGCATCTCGACCTTCGCGTCGAATATCCTGGTCTCGCTCATCCTCGGCGCGGGCACGGACTACGCGATCTTCCTCGTCGGCCGCTACCACGAGGCGCGCCACATGGGCGAAGACCGGGAGACCGCGTACTACTCGGCGTTCAGCGGCACGACCCACGTCGTCCTCGGCTCCGGCTGCGCGGTCGCGGGCGCGACGTTCTGCCTGCACTTCACCCGGCTCAATTACTTCAGCACCATGGGCATCCCCTGCGCGCTGGCGATGCTGACCGCGGTGGCGGCGGCGCTCACGCTCGGCCCCGCGCTGCTCTCGCTCGGCAGCCACATCGGGCTCTTCGACCCGAAGGGGAAGCACAGCCAGGGGGTCTGGCGCAAGGTGGGCGTCTGCGTCGTCCGCTGGCCGGGCCGCATCCTGGTCGCGGCGATCCCGGTGGTGCTGATCGGGTCGCTCACGTTGCCGACCTACCGCCCGCTCTACGACGACCGCTACACCGTCCCCGCCGGGACGCCCGCGCGCCAGGCGCTCGACGCGGCCGACCGCCACTACCCGGTCAGCAAGCTGAACTCCGACATGTTCATGGTCGAATCGGACCACGACATGCGCAACGCGACGGACCTGATCGCGTTGGACCGGGTCGCCAAGTCGATCTTCCACACCCCCGGAGTCGGCATGGTCCAGTCGATCACGAGGCCGTTGGGGCGGCCGATGGAGCACACGTCGTTCACCTACACCATGGGCTCGATGGGGACCAAGATCAACGAGATGGTCCCGTTCCTCGACGACCTCACCGGGCGCTTCACCGAGATGTCGGACATCACCAAGCGCATGACCGCGCTGCTCGGCGAGCAGAAGGCGCTGACCCAGCAGCAGGCGGGATCGGCCCACATCACCCTCAAAGTCGCCGAAGACATGAAGGAGATCACGAACACGATGCGGGACGACGTCGGGTACGTCGACGACTACTTCCGCCCGTTCCGCAACTTCTTCTACTGGGAGACGTACTGCTACGAGATCCCCTGGTGCTGGGCGGGCCGGTCGATGTTCGACCTGATGGACCAAGTCGACAAAATGGCCGACGAGATGAACGACAGCGTCAAAGCCGCCGTCATCCAAGACACCGTCACGCCGCAGCTCGTCGACGTCACCGGCAGGACGATGGCGCAGCTGGAGCAGATGAACAAAGTCCTGCTCACCGAGCAGAGCACGATGTGGCCGATGCTGACCCAGATGAAGACGCTCGGGAAGCAGATGCAGGACCTCGGGCGCGCGTTCGACGAGTCGCAGAACGACGAGTTCTTCTACATGCCGCCCGAGTCGTTCGACAGCCCGGACTTCCAGGTGGGCCTCTACTACCTCATGTCGCCCGACGGCAAGGCGGCCCGCGTCATCGTCTTCCACGACGGCGAGGCGCTGACCCCGGAAGGCATCCAGCACGACAAGTCGCTGATGGCGGCCGCGAGGGAATCGATCAAGGGGACGACCCTGGCGGGCGCGCGGATCTACATCGGCGGCTCGGCCGCGACGTACTGGGACATCAGCGAAGGGCTCAAATACGACCTGCTCCTCGCGGCCACCGCCGCCTTCGCGCTGATCTTCCTGATCATGCTGCTCATCACCAGGAGCGTGGTCGCCGCGTTCGTCATCGTCGGAACGGTCGCGTTCTCCTTCTCCGGGGCGTTCGGGCTGTCCGTGCTGGTGTGGCAGCATTTCGTCGGGCTGCCGCTGAGCTGGCTGGTCCTGCCGATCACCTTCATCATCTTGGTGGCGGTGGGATCGGACTACAACCTGCTGCTCATCTCGCGATGTATGGAGGAGAACCACGCCGGGCTGAACACCGGCCTCATCCGAGCGGTGGCGAGCTCGGGCAAGGTCGTGACCACGGCGGGCCTGGTGTTCGCCGCGACAATGGCGGCGATGCTGTCGAGCGATTTGAAGAATATCGGCCAGATGGGCTCGACTGTCGCGCTCGGCCTCCTCTTGGACACCTTGGTCGTGCGCGCACTGGTCGTGCCGTGCATTGTGCGCCTGCTCGGGCCGGTGTTCTGGTGGCCGAGGGTCGTGCGCCAGCGCCCGGCGGCGCCGAGCCGCGCGGACCGGCTGCTCGGCAGGAGCTGAGCGGAAGGCGCCGGGAGCGGACGTGGAGGCCCGGGCGCGCAGGGCCGAGGAGCGAGGCTCGTGGCGTCCAGGCAAACACAGGTGAACCCCCGGAGGGCTGTTCCGGCTACACTAGGACGGCTCCGGACTCTGCGGAGCCGTCCGAGGAAGTATGGCAGAGCGGCCGAATGCGCCCGCCTTGAAAGCGGGTGAGGGTAAAAACCTCCGGGGGTTCAAATCCCTCTACTTCCGCCCTAGGCCTCTACTTCCGCAAGAACTGCGCAAGCGCCGCGTTCGTCACTGCGCGTTGCGCAAACCCTGCACGATCTTCGAGAACATGATGGGGATCTGCTGCGATATCTGCGCGTTCTGGCTCTCGTCGCAGGAGGAGAGGTCGCACACGCCCTCGGACAGCACCAAAAGGCCTCGCACGCGCGCGGCGAAGAAGTACCGGTACGCGCGGGGGCCGTTCGGGCCGAGCTCGGTGAACTTCGCCCCGAAGAACGGGTCGGAGAAGCCTGCAGGCTCCGGCAGCGGGGACATTTTGAAATGGATCGGCGGCTGGCCGTCTTTGAGCTGCTGGACGAAGTCGAACTCCTGGCATCGCCCGAGCCACGATTTCGACTGCTCAAGAGCGTCGACGCCGTTGTTCTCCTTCGTGATCTGCGCGGCGGCGATGGTCTTGCCCTGTGCGTTCTTGGCCTGCGTTGTGACGATCCTGGTGATGTCGGGGATGTCGTCGCGGTTCTTGCGGATCTCCAGGTGGGTCCAGCAGCCGGGCGGATTCGTCGCCTCGGGGGGGAGCGGTTTCGCCCGGTCCTCGCTGTTGGCCTCGCCTGCCCGGTCGATGAACGGCAGGACTTGGGTGCCTTGCGGGAAGTCTGCGGCCGTCGGCATGAGCGGCAGCAGCTGCTCGGCGCTCTTGTCGAGAAGGTTCGGGCGGCTCGCCCCGGTCGAGGGCTGGGCGGAGCTGCCCGTGGAGGCGGCTCCCGGCCCCATCGCGGTGTTCTGCGGGGGCTGGGGCGCGGTCTCCCCGCGAGATTTGCCGAGCAGCAGCACGACTGCGGCCACGACGAGCACCAATGCGAGGACGCTGCCCGCGCCGACCCAGAGCAGGGTCGTGTTCCGGGGTTTGCGGGCCTCTTGGGGGTATCCATACGGCGCGGGGCGCTGCGGCGGGTACTGGGCGTGCTGGGACGGCGGCGCGGGGTACTGCGGCGGGTATTGGGGCGGGTACGGCGGCCGGTGGGGCGACTGCCCTGGTCGCTGCGGGTATTGCTGCCCGGGCCAGTTGGGTTCGTGGGGGCTGCTCATGGAATACTCTCCCCTCGGGATGCTTGCCGAGCGCGGGACTCGGATTGCTGATCACGCATAGATTAGTGCCACGCCGGATCGGCGCGGGCCTCGGGATTGCGATGGGGGCACGGATTCGCCGATCACAGCGTGTTTCGGCTATCCTCACAGGATTCCTCCAGGATGGGAAGGTAGGGTCTTCTCGATCGAAGGCAGCGGCTTTGGCCGTTCTGGACACATGAGTGAAAACTCAGACGAAAGAAATGGAGTTCGCTATGCATGGAACGAAGGCCTCTCGCGGGCTTGTGGTGGCCGCGGCGCTGATGTTCAGCGCGCTCGGCTCGTCTTTGGCGATGGCCGACCCGGAGCCCGCCCCGCCCGCGCCGACTGCGGAGGCCCCGACGTCTGAGGCGCCTGCCCCGACCGCCGAGGCCCCGACCACGGTCGCGCCGACCACGGTCGCTCCCATCCCGGCGAGCTCCAGCAGCGGCTCGGCCTGCACCGTGATCCGCAGCAACAAGACCCAGATCGACGACACCACGTGGCCGCTCAAGGTCGCCACGAAGTCCGACGGCTGGGAATGGACCGACGGCGACGTCCGCGAGGCCCGCAGCCGGGTCGACAGCGGGCTTCCCCCGCTGCTGGCGAACCTGCAGCAGGGCCTTGGCGGCGGCGAAGCCTCCGACGCGCTGCGCGACGCGATCGCGGCGGGCAAGGACTTGATCTCCACCATCGACCACAACGGCGACGGCGGCGACACCTCCGGCGCGCTCGGCGCGTTCGACAAGGCGCTGGACGACAGCCTTCGCGCCTGCATCGACCAGTAGTCTCTGAACAGAAAAGTGCGGCGGCCCCCACTGGGGGCCGCC
>NZ_JBOFQF010000005.1:0-42586 GCF_051660745.1 Segniliparus sp.
GTGGCCGGGCGAAGATGTCTTCGCCCGGCCACAACTGTTTCTCATGGCTGCTTATCCACAGGCTTGTGCACACATGTGGATTGAATTCCACGCATGTAATTCCACGGCCTTCCGAGACCGTTCCCGACGTTACGCAGGCAAAACGTGCGATGCGAGTTCGAGCACCAACGCGTCGTCCACCGGCCTGCCGCAGTCGGCGAGCCAGTTCGCGAGCATGCGGTGCCCGCCTTCGGTGAGGATGGACTCCGGGTGGAATTGCACGCCCTGCATCGGGAGCTCGCGGTGGGCGACGCCCATGATCACACCGCTCTCGCTCCGCGCCGTCACCGCCAACGACTCGGGCAACGTGTCCTCTTGGATCGAAAGGGAGTGGTAGCGAGTGGCGGTGAACCCTTGCGGGAGTCCGGCGAAGACGCCGCTGTCGGTATGCGTGATCTTGCTGGTCTTGCCGTGCAGCAGCTCGGGGGCGCGGCCGACGACGCCGCCGAAGGCGACGCCGATCGCCTGATGCCCGAGGCACACCCCGAGCAACGGCTTCGCCTGCCGGGCGGCGGCGAGCACCACGGGGATGCTCGCTCCGGCCTTCTCCGGCGAGCTGGGCCCGGGGCTGACGAGGACCCCGTCGTACTCGGCGATGGCCGCGTCCGGGTCGGCGAGCCGGGGGTCGTCGTTGCGCCACACCGACACTTCCGCCTCAAGCTGGCGCAGGTACTGCACGAGGTTGAAGACGAAGCTGTCGTAGTTGTCGACGACGAGAACACGGGCTGCCATGAGCCTATTGTACGTGCTCAGCATGGGGAAAAAACCTCAGAGATTCTGCCCAGGCCCCCGAGGATTCAGATGGATGAGACGTAAGGCGGCAGGCGACGACGCGTACATAGAAGCGAGGAACGAGCACGGTGCGCGAGGAGCCGACAACGCAGCAGATCGCCATCTGAGGCTCGGGCGTGGGTTAGTGCCACTTCATGGTCATGAGGAGGCCTGCGACCATGAGGCCGAAGCCGATGGCGAAGTTCCACACCTCGAGCTCGGCCATCCATTTCAAAGCGGGGACGTCGGCGGCGGCCACGTAGTACACCACGAGCCAGATGAGCCCGGCGATCATGAGGCCGAGCATGAGCGCCACGTACCACGTGCTGGACGGAGCGGTGCGGACCTGGCCCGCGCCGAGGGCGCCAGGATTGATCGTGAAGTCAGTCTTCTTCCGGACCTTGGACTTCGGCATGATCGTCTCCTTGTGTCACATGTCTTCTGGGCGGGCCGCGAGGCTTGACCCGCGACCAATGGGGCTTTCTCCCGCTCGTTCCACGAGGGAGCAGCGATAACGCGCTCCGCCTGGGGCTCTTCCCCACCATGCCGCTTCACGAGGGCGAATCGATGATAGCAGGCGGCGGACGGGGCGCGGTCGCCCCGCGCTCAGCGCCCCGGACGCTCGAATGGCAGAACTGTACAAGCTCTAGTAACCTAGGTATCTATTCGATATCGATAAGGTGTATTCAAAGATATGAATACTTCAATCGATCCGCCTGCGGATGTGAGGAAAACGGGATGCTCTGGTCGAAAAAGCGGTCTGCGGCCAATGCGTTGGCGGCCTGTCTCGGCGCCTGGGGAGCTCTCGTGTCCTCGACCGGCACGGCGTACGCCGACACGACGGTGGACTTGCCGGACGACTCGATCACGCAGACCTTGCCGGACGGGACGGTGGTGACGCTGTCGGTGCGGGACCAGTACGCGATTATTTCGCCCGCGATGGTGGCGGTGCAGACCAGCCGCAACATGTGGGCGAACGGGACGGTCCGGGTGGACGTCGAGGGAGACATCGTCGAGGGCCGCATCACCCCCGGCTACATCGTCGGCTGCCAGTTCACCTTCGGAGCCCAGGCAGGCGGCCAGTTCAACGGCGGAGCCTCCAGTCCCGGCACCGACCTGAACGCGGGCGTCGGGATCAGCGCGTTGAGCGCCATCGGCAGCGCGGCGGGCTCGATCACGTCGCCGCAAAGCATCCCCGCGGCCATCTTGAACGGGGCGCAGGGAGTGGGCAACGCCGTGGTGCCCGCCCTCCAGCCGTACCTGCCGGAGGGCGCCATCGGGTTCTCGATCGGCCCGGGGCAGTCGGCGAGCGTCAACATGCTCAGCATCGAGGAGCCGGACGACTACGGCAACCAGTCCTTCGACAACTACTTCGTGTTCGGGGGCAACCACGGCGGCATCACCTACACGGACGTGACGTTCCAAGTGGACGGCTGCGCGGGCTACGCCCAGGCGCGCGCGTTCACAAAAGTCCGCGTGAAGAATTCGACGACCATGGCCTGGGTGACCATCTGGGGACCCCCCTTCAGCATCGGATAGGGTCCCCCTGGGGCGAACGACGGGACTTGAACCCGCGACCACCTGAACCACAATCAGGTGCTCTACCAACTGAGCTACGCCCGCCACGCCGCGTCTACGACGCGAGCTAGGACAGCATACTAGGCAAGCGGGGAAGCCGCAATTTGATAGAAGCATTGCGCACAATTCATTTTGCGTTACGATGATCGAGAACGGCCTTCAACGTCGAGGGCCCGACCTCAGGAGGTTGCTATGCGACTCATCCGTCTCTTCCAAATTCTGGTCGCCGCGCTCGCTCTGACAACGGGCTTCGCCGCAGTTTCCGCGCCAGCCCGCGCCGACGCCCCCGAACAGCTCCAGTTCTCCGCCACCACATTGGACGGGCGGGACATCGCCGGAGCGAGCTACGCGGGCAAACCCGCCGTGTTCTGGTTCTGGGCGCCGTGGTGCCCGTTCTGCAACCAAGAAGGCCCCTTCGTCGGCAAGGTGGCCGCCCAGCATCCGGGCGTGCCGTTCGTCGGCGTGGCCTCGCGCAGCGACGCGGGCGCGATGAACGACTTCGTGAACAAGTACGGCCTCGACTTCCCGCAGATCGACGACTCCAGCGGCGAGATCTGGGGCAAGTTCGGCGTCACCTGGCAGCCCGCGTTCGCCTTCGTCTCGTCGAGCGGCAACGTGGACATGGTGAAATTCGGCGACCTGCTGACCGAGGACCAGCTCAACGACCGCGTGGCCGCGCTGCACTAGCTCAGAGCTCGCCCCACGGGGTCTTGATCGGGCCGGCGCCCTTTCTCGGCTCCGGCAGCCCGTCGAGCAAACCGGCGAGCAGCTCCTCGTAATCGGCGTGCAGCAGCTGGCTCGCCAATGTCGCCTCGAGCGGGTGCACCACGGCGTGGCGGTCCGGGTCGTTCTTGTCCACGACCCGCACCGCGTGCGGGCCCGACTCCTCGAAGACCGTTTGCGGATGCTGGCCCTTGGCGTACCAACCGTCGAGCACGCTCGGCTTTTCGAGGCTGGCGCGCAATCGGTCGCCGTAGTGGACGAGGCAGTATTTGCCCGCGACATCGAACCCCGAGAACGAGGGCCCCGGCAGCAGCTCGCCCTGCACCTTGCGCAGCAGCACAAGGCTCTTCTCGCGGACCCGGAGCAGCTCGGGAATGCTCGGGCTGTTGAACACGACCGTGCCGACCGGGCCGACGCCCGCGCGGACGAATCCGGCTCCGCCGCCGCGCTGCTGCGCGGCGGTGAGCACCGCGCCCATCGAGCCGAGGAATTCGCCGAGGTCGCGCAGCAGCGCACCGGTGTCCGGGTGGCTGAGCTTTTCGGCTTCCCCTGCGGCCTCGCCGTCCTTGCCGTCTTTTCTGGCCTTGCCCGCGCCCGCGTGCCGGTGCTCGACGATCTTCGGCAACGGGCCGAAGGCGTGGAGCTGCTCCTCGGTGAACTTCCGGGCGACCGTCTCCCAGATCTCCTTGTAGCTCGCGGCCATGATGTGCGCGATCTCGGCATTCGTGTCCTGGTCGTCGGGGTCGACCGGGTAGGTGATGTTCGGGGCGCTTTTGACGTAGAGCTGCTGGACCCTTTTGTTGTTGGGCCCCGTCTTGTCGTTGGACATCCCGACGTCCGAGGACGGGGGCCGGTGGATCCACTGCTGGTAGTGCTCGTAGCCGTCTTCTTCGTCGAGCATGCCGCTGAGCAGGTCGAACCAAACGCATTTCCCGGCGAGCGGGAAGGCGGAGAAACTGCGGGCGGTCTCCTCGTCGTCGCCCTCGGTCCAGACTTCGTCGACCGAGTCGCCTGTGACCAGCGCGAGCTTCACATCGCCGCTGGTGAAACCCACCCTGCCCGCCCAATCGACCGCAGGGGCGCCAGGACCGCGCGCGGCCATGCCGAAGTAGGCGATGAACTCGCCAATGTCCTTCAGCAGGGCGTCCACGTCGTCGCAGGGGAGCATTCCGCTGATCCTATAGGAAGATCAAGAAGTCAACGTCTCTGACGCTGGTTCGCGCTCGGCGAGGACCGCGTGGTGCCGGGCGTACGTGAAATACACGACGACCGCGATCGTCATCCAGATCCCGAACATGCTGTAGGTCAGCCATCCGTGGTCGGAATCGGCCAGTGTGTACATCAAATAGAAGCAGGCTCCGATCGAGGCGACCGGGAGCGCGGGATAGAACGGGACTTGGAAGCTGTCCTGGTCCCCTTGGCGGCGCCTGCGCAGAATGATGACGGTCCCGGACACCACCGCGAAGGCGACCAAGGTCCCCAGGCTCACGAAGTCCGCGAGGATGTCGAGGGGCACCAGGCCCGTCAGCACGGCGACGAAGACCGCGACGATGACGGTGCCGCCGATCGGGGTCCGCGTCCTCGGGTTGACGTTGGAGAAGATCTTCGGCACCAGCCCGTCGCTCGACATCGAGTGCAGCACACGGGTCTGGCCGTACAGCGTCACGAGGGTGACCGAGAAGATCGAGATCACGGCGGCGGCGGAGAGCAGGGCGGACGTCCAGGTCCACCCCGTCACCTCGTGCAGGATCACGGCGAGCGGGGCGTTCTCGTTCGGATCGAATTGGCTCGCCCGCCGCGCCCCGATCGCGGCGAGCGCCACCAGCAGGTAGATGCCGGTGACGATGGCCAGCGCCAGGATCAACGCCTTTGGCAGCGCTTTGCGCGGGTTCTCCACCTCTTCGGCCGCCGTGGACACCGCGTCCATGCCGATATAGCTGAAGAAGACCATGCCCGCCGCGGTCCCGATCCCTGCGACGCCGTGCGGGGCGAAGGGATGCAGATTCGAGGCGTGGAAGCCGAGGAACGCGATGGCGGCGAAGAAGAGCAGGACCGTGAGCTTGATCGCGGTCATGATCGCGTTCGTCCGCGCCGATTCGGAGGTGCCTTTGATCAGCAGCAGGGCGCAGAGCCCGACCAGCACGACGGCGGGCAGGTTCACGCCGAAGCCCTGCCCCGCCGCCGGGGCGTGGCTCATCCAGTCCGGGAGGTTGACCAGGCCCAAGTCGCTCAGAAGCTGGTTCAAATAGCCGCTCCACCCCGAGGCGACGGCGGCGGTGGAGACGGAATACTCCAGCAGGAGGCACCAGCCCACCAAATAGGCGGCGATCTCGCCGAGGCTCGCATAGGTGTAGCTGTAGCTCGACCCCGCCAGCGGGATCTTGGAGGAGACCTCCGCGTAGCAGAGCGCGGTGAGCCCCGCCGTGACGCCCGCGATCACGAAGGAGATGAGCACGCCGGGCCCAGCGGCAGGCACGACCTGCGAGAACGTCACGAAGATGCCGGTCCCCACCGTGCAGGCGATGCCGATCGCGGCGAGCTGCCAAATCGACAACGTGCGTTTGAGGCCGACGCCGTGCCCGTCGCCCGGAGCGCCCCCGTCGAGGGGCACCATGATGTCGACGGGCGGCTTCAGGCGGAACATGGTGTCGCTGAGGTTGCCGAAACGGCCGGAATAAGCCATGCCATAGCTAAGCACAGGCGAAAAGTTTCTGCGCGGCATGCGCCGAAACCAGCACAGCGGACTCGCCCTTGTGCCCTGCCCCACCACGGACTAGAATTTTGTTATGCCTGTGCCTCCCGCCTCCACATTCGCCCGTCTGGCCCAATTCATCGCCATCGACAAGCCCGCCGAGCGGTCGTCGCGCACGATCGCCGAAGTGTTCACGGGCAAGGAGCTCGGCCAGGTCCCGATCGGGACCGCGGAGGACGTCGAGACCGCCCTCGCCCGCGCCCGCGTCGCCCAGAAGGAGTGGGCGAAGACCTCGCTGCAGTCCCGCGCGGCGATTCTGCGCCGGTTCCAGACGCTCGTCTTCGAGAGGCTCGACGACCTGGCGGACATCGTCCAGGCGGAGACGGGCAAGGCCCGCCCGAGCGCGGCCGAGGAGATCCTGTTCGTGGCGACGGCCGCAGGCTGGTACGCGGCGCACGGCCCGAAGATCCTCAAGGAGAAGCGCGTGCAGCCCGGCTTCCCGCTCCTGATGGACGCGAAGGTCCGGCACCTGCCCAAGGGAGTGGTCGGCGTGATCTCGCCGTGGAACTACCCGATGGCGCTGTCGGTCCAGGACGCGAACCCCGCGTGGCTCGCGGGCAACGCGGTGATCATGAAGCCGGACAGCCAGACCCCCTTCTCCACGCTCGCGCTGACCGAGCTGCTGTACGAGGCGGGCCTGCCTCGCGACGTGCTGCAGACCCTGCCCGGATCCGGCCAGGTGGTGGGCAACCTGCTCGCCGAGAACGTCGACTACCTCATGTTCACCGGCTCCACCGCCACCGGCAAGAGCCTCGCCGAGCTGTGCGGCCGCAGGCTCATCGGCTTCTCCGGCGAGCTCGGCGGCAAGAACCCCATGATCGTGACCGCCACGGCGAACATCCGCCGCGCGGCGCTCGGCGCCACTCGGGCGTGTTTCGCGAACTCCGGCCAGCTCTGCATCTCCATCGAGCGCATCTACGTGCAAGAGCAGGTGTTCGAGCAGTTCACGAACGAGTTCGTCGCCCAGACCAAGGCGATGCGCCTCGCGCCGGGCTACGAGGCCGACATCGACATGGGCTCGCTCATCTCCGAGGGCCAGCTCAAGACGGTGGACAACCACGTCACCGACGCGGTCAGCAAGGGCGCGACCGTCCGCTTCGGCGGCAAGGCGCGGCCCGACCTCGGGCCGTGCTTCTACGAGCCGACCATCCTCACCGGCGTGACCGAGAGCATGACCCTCCACAAGGAGGAGACGTTCGGCCCGGTCGTGAGCATCTACCCGGTCAAGACGGTGGACGAGGCCATCGAGCGGGCGAACGACACCCGCTACGGCCTCAACTCCAGCGTTTGGGCGGGCACCTGGCGCGAAGGCCAGGAGATCGGCCGTCAGATCTACTCGGGCTCGGTGAACGTGAACGAGGGATTCGGCGCGTGGGCCTCGCACGAGGCCCCGTGCGGCGGCACCCGCGAGTCCGGCGTCGGCAGGCGGAACGGGGCCGAGGGCCTGCTCAAGTACACCGAGACGCAGGGTCTCGTGACGCAGCAGTTCGTCAGCCTCTCCGGCGAGCGCTGGTTCCCGGTCACGCTGCTGCGCCGCCTCATCCCGCCGCTGCTGAAAGTCCTGCGCCTCTTCCCTGGCCGTTAAGCACGGGCTGGCCGTTCAGCACGGGCTGGCCGTTCAGCACGGGCTGGCCGGAGCCCGCGAGTCACGGCAGCCACGAGACGTGGCCGTGCAGGAGCGGGTAGCCGACGAACGCCACGGAGTCGATGAGCGTGTGCGCGACGACGAGCGGGACAAGCCGTCCCCAGCGAAGCCATGCCCAGCCGAAGAGCAGGCCCATGGCCACGTTGCCGAGCCCTGCGGGCACGCCTTGGTACAGGTGGTAGCACCCTCGCAGGAGCGCGCTCGCGCACAGCGCGGCGCACGGCGAGACACGGAGCTGGCGCAGCCGTGTGACGAGGTAGCCCACCACCACCACTTCCTCGGCGAGGCCGTTGGCGAAGGCGAGCAGCACGAGCTCCGGAGCACGCCACCACGGGTAGCCCTGCGCCGGGGCGACCGTCGGAGCGAGGCCGAACCGGTGCGCGAGGAGATACAGCACGAGACCGGGCACGCCGATGAGCGCGGCGAGGCCCGCGCCCGAGCCGAGGTCGCGCGCGGCGCCGCGCGAACGCTCCCAGCGCAGCCCGATCCGGTCGAGGGCTTCCAGCAGGCTCGGGGCCGCCGCGTCCCTGGCCAGCAGCACGAGCGCCAGTCCAGCGAAGGCGGCGAGATGCGCCGCGTACACCAGATCCCGGCCGATGTCGAGGACCGCGATATGCAGCGCCGGGGCGTTCAGCGTCACCCGCTGCGCCCCGATGCCGCCCGCCGAGAGGCTGGCGTCCGCAAGGCTGAGGACGGCGGAGAGCGCGCTGGCTCCGAACGTGACCAGCAAGACCACGGCCAGCTCGACCCGGAGCGGCTTTTCGCGAACCCGCTCCGGTCCTGCTCGCCGCGCGTCCTCGATATGACCCATGCCGGGTACCATACCGCGCAGACCTGCATGAATGCGCCGCTGATAGGATCACGGGCATGAACGACAGGGCGCACAGCGGCCAGCGGCCAGCCGCGTGGCGGGAGGGCTGGGCCGAGGGGCCCGGCGCTCCTTTCGCCGATCGTCCTGCGCCCGGCGGCGAGGACGTGGACTACCGGACGCTCACCTATGAGACGACCGGACGGATCGCTCGGATCGTCTTCAACCGGCCCGAGCGGGGCAACGCCATCACCCCCGACACCCCCGTCGAGCTCGCCCACGCGGTGGAGCGCGCCGACCTCGACCCCGCCGTCCACGTCGTCCTCCTCTCCGGTCGCGGCAAGGGCTTCTGCGGCGGCTACGACCTCGACATGTTCGCGGAGAACGCAGGCGCGGAGAACGCCGGCGCGGGCGCCGCGCCGGGCTTCGACCGGACCGGGACCGCGCTGGACCCGGTCGCGCAGGCGATCAACCACAATCCGTGGGGCACGTGGGACCCGATGCTCGACTACGCGATGATGAGCCGCTTCAACCGGGGTTTCGCCAGCCTGCTGCACGCGAACAAGCCCGTCGTCGCCAAACTCCACGGGTTCTGCGTCGCCGGCGGCACCGACATCGCCTTGTACGCGGATCAGATCATCTGCGCCTCCGACACGAAGATCGGCTACCCCCCCACCCGAGTCTGGGGCGTCCCAGCGGCAGGCATGTGGGCGCACCGCCTCGGGGACCAGCGCGCCAAGCGGCTGCTGCTGACCGGCGACTGCATCAGCGGCAAACAGGCCGAACAGTGGGGGCTCGCGATCGAGGCCCCCGAGCCGGACCAGTTGGACGAACGCGCCGAGGACCTCGTGGAGCGGATCGCCAAATTGCCGATCAATCAGCTCATGATGGTCAAGCTCGCGCTCAACAGCGCGCTCCTCGCCCAAGGCACGGCGACCTCGACCATGATCTCCACCGTCTTCGACGGAGTCTCCCGGCACACCCGCGAGGGCTACGCGTTCCAGCTGCGCTCGATGACAGCGGGGTTCCGCGAGGCAGTTCGCGAGCGCGACGAGCCGTTCCACGACCACAAGCGCGCGCAATTCGCCGAAGGCGACGACAAGCAATGACCATCGCGTATTTCGGGCCTTCTGGGACGTTCACCGAGGCGGCGCTGCATGATTTCGTCGAGCGCGGACTCGTCCCCGAGACGGATCTGCTCCCCCTCGGCAGCCAGCAGGACGTCATCGACGCGGTGCGGCGAGGAACGGCCAGCCACGGTTGCGTGCCGATCGAGAGCACCGTGGACGGCTCCGTCGCGCCGACGCTCGACGGGCTGGTGGCGGGCACTCCTGTGCAGGTCCTCGCCGAAACCCAGCTCGTGGTGAGTTTCTCCGTGCTCCTCGCCCCGGGGGCAGACCCGGACAATGTCGCCACGGTCGCCGCATACCCGGTGGCAGCCGCGCAAGTGCGGTCCTGGCTCGCAGGCCGCTGGCCCGACGCGTCCGTCGTCCCCGCAGGGTCGAACTCCGCCGCCGCCTTGGACGCGGCAGCGGGCCGGGCCGACGCGGCGGTCACGACCCCGATCATGGCGCAACGCCTGATCCGCGAAGGTCTCGACCTGCGCGTGGCCGGGAGCGAGGTCGCGGACTACCCCGGGGCGAAAACCCGGTTCGTCTTGGTCGGCGAGCCCCGCGCCCCGCTCCCCCGCACCGGGTCGGACCGGACCGCCGTGGCGCTGCGCTTGGCCCACTCGCCGGGCTCGCTCGCCAACGCGATGAACCAGCTCGCGTTGCGCGACCTCGACTTGATCCGTATCGAGTCGCGGCCCACCCGCAATCAACCTGAGCCGTATTGGTTCTTCCTGGACTTCGTCGGCCATTTGGACGACCCGGTCGTCGCCGAGGCGCTGAAGTCGCTCCGCCAGCATTCCACCGAGGTCTTCTACCTCGGCTCCTGGTCATGCGAGTCTTTCGGCGGAACGCCAGGGCGCCCCATCGGGGTTCCGCCCCCGTCGGACGAGGCCGCCAGAGCCTGGGTGGATAGCCTGAGTTCACTGAGATGTCACACACAGGACTGAAGAAGTCATACAAAATTCAGCGCTGCGCCCTTGCCTGGACCGTTAGGAAACTGTAATATTTCGAACCGCCGGAAAGTGATTTTCGGCTTCCAGACCAGCCCCATGCGTCAGCATCTTCCAAGGAGCCGTGGTGCCATTGACGCTCTGCGCATACACAGCGTTCTCGTTCCGCGAGAGCTGTAGCCCGCGAGCCAACGACATACTCGCCTGAACATCCGAAATCGGGGGCTCAATATCTCCCGACTGACTTGTCAACGCCACCACGCAGAATCCGAGGCGGAGGGAAACTCGCCTCGCACAACACCTTTTGGAGTATTTTCATGTCCCTTTCGAGTCAAAACCACGACTCTTCGTCGCTGATCAAGGCCGCGAAGGCTCGTCCCGCCCTCGTCGGCGGCGCCGCGGGCGTCCTGTCGGCCATCACCGCCCTGACCGTCGGCCTCGCCTCCTTCACCGAGGCGGGCGGCGCTCAGGCCCTGCACGCCAACACGGCGCTCCCGTCCACCGCCACGCTCCCGGTCTTCGGCAGCGACAAGGGCGCGAACAGCCGCTCGTTCCAGTTCGTCGACCAGAGCAGCGGCGGCGGGTCGGCCTCCGGCGGCGGGTCGAGCTCGGGCGGGTCCTCTTCCGGCTCCACCGGCGGCGGCTCGTCTTCGAGCGGCTCCAGCGGCTCGGCCTCCGGCTCCACCGGCGGCAGCTCGTCGTCGAGCGGCTCTGGCTCCACCGGCGCGGGTTCGACCTCCGGCACCAGCGGCTCCGCCTCCACCGGCGCGGGCAGCACCAGCGGCTCGACCTCCACGGGTTCGACCTCCGGCACCAGCGGCTCCGCCTCGACCGGCGCGGGCAGCACCAGCGGCTCCACCTCCGGCACCAGCGGCTCCACCTCGACCGGCGCGGGCAGCACCAGCGGCTCCGCCTCCACCGGCGCGGGTTCGACCTCCGGCACCAGCGGCTCCGCCTCGACCGGCGCGGGCAGCACCAGCGGCTCGACCTCCGGCACCTCCACGGGTTCCACCTCCGGCACCAGCAGCCCGAGCACCGCAGGCACCACCTCGACCGGCACCACCGGCACGACTTCGACCGGCACCACCTCGACCGGCACGACTTCGACCGGCACGACTTCCGGCACGAGCACGAGCGGTTCCACGGGCTCGACCACAGGCGGCACCTCCGCCTTCGGCGGCAGCTCTTCCGGCAGCGGCGTGAGCGCTGCTGAGAGCGCGGCTGGCGGCGCTGCTTCCGTCGGCTCGACTGCTGGCACCACCAGCCCGAGCACCACCGGCACCACCTCCACTGGCACCACCAGCCCGAGCACCACCGGCACCACCTCCACTGGCACCACCAGCCCGAGCACCACCGGCACCACCACCGCTGGCACCACCAGCCCGAGCACCACCGGCACCACCACCGCTGGCACCACCAGCCCGAGCACGTCCAGCACCACTGCTGGCACGAGCGCAACGACCGGCGCGGACCCGTTCGGCCTCGGACAGGCCGTCCACACCACGGTGAACACCGCGGCCACCGGGGCCCAGCTCGGCACCGCCATCGGCAACATCGGCGGCGCCCTGGTCAACCTGACCGGGCCCGCTGGAACAGTCGGCGGCGCGATCGGCGGCGCGATCGGCGGCGCGGTCGGCGGCTTCTACGGCACCATCGGCACCACGATTTCTGGCGCGCAGGCTGGTTTCGCGGCAGGCGGCCCGCTCGGCGCGGTCGCTGGCGGCGCCATCGGCCTTGGCCTCGGACTCGGCGTCACGGCGGTCGGCACGGCGGTCGGAGCCTTCAACGGCCTCACCAAGAGCACTGTCGGCGGCACTGGCACCGCGCTTGGCGCTCCGGCAGGCACGACCAGCGCGTTCGGTCTCGACGCCGCGGTGAAGAACACCGCGACCGCCGGAGTCGCGGGCGGCAAGCTCGGCACCCAGCTCGGCCTCAGCGGCATCGTCTCCATCCCGGTCAACACGCTCGGCGGCATCGTCTCCGGAGCCACCGCAGGCGCTCAGAACGGCGGGACGGTCGGCGCGAACATCGGCACCGCGACCGGCCTCGGCGCGCTCGGCGGCGCCATCGGCACTGCCCTCGGCAGCGGCATCGGCCTGGTGGCGGGTGGAGCCCTCGGCGGTTTCAACGCGGCTGACGGCACGACGATCGGCACCACCTTCGGCACCGTCTAGCACGAAGCGTATGTTTGTGGCCGCAGTCCAATGGACTGCGGCCACAAACATGCCGGAGCCCTCGACCACAACATCAAGAGAACATCCCAGCCAAGGAGTGTCCGTGTCCGTCCTACGCCTCGCCGCCGTCGCCCTGCTCGCCGCCATGCCCCTCGTCGCAGGCTGCTCGGAGGACCCCAAACCCGCGCCCGCCGCGCCCAAGGCCACGCCCGTCTCGGACATGGACATCGCGAAGTACCTGACCGACCACGGGGTGACGCAAGAGCTGCTGACGGCCGTGGACGACTTCCCGCTGAACGTCTCGGTGCGGCTCCCCTCGCATTGGTCCGCGTCCCAGGGGGTTCCGGGCCTCTACCTGCTCCTGCAGAACCCGAAGGCCAACTCGCCGGAGTTCCACCCGAACGCCTTCCTCAGAATCGCCAAACTCGCCGGGAACTTCGACCCGAAGCAGGCCATCTTGCGCGGAAGCGCAGGCCTCGCGCAGGCCAAGGGCTTCCAGAAGATCCGCGACTCGCTCGACGATTTCGACAATTTCCCCTCCGACCTCATCGAGTACACGTACGTCCAGGACGAGCAGCAGCGCAAAGAGTTCAAAGCCCAGCTCGACGAGCAACTGCGCCAGAGCGGCCAGACTCCCGACCCCCAGCAGCCGGTCGGCGACCTGAAACTGCACGTGCTCAACCGCTACGTCATCGCCGTCGCCGGCGACGACAAGTTCCTCGTCCAGCTCCAGGTCACGGTCACCGACGCGCAGACCCCCCAGCTCGCGGACGACATCAAGACCATCGACGAGGGCCTGCAGCTCGGCTTTAAAAAATAGCCAGTCTTTTTCGAAGCCGTTCCGCCCGCACGGGCTAAAATTGTGACATGGCTTACCATCAGCTGCTGTTTCGGGCCATGTACTTCGTCGGCTTCACGCCATGGGACGGCCATCTCCGGCCCGACCGGCTGACGAGCCTCGTCGAAGGCGGTAGCGCGCTTCCCCCGGGCCGGGCGCTCGACGTGGGCTGCGGCACCGGCGACGCTGCGATCTATCTCGCCCAGCACGGCTGGCGCGTCACCGGTGTGGACTTCACCCCGAAAGCGCTTGAGAAAGCCCGCCGGAAGGCGGCAGCCGCAGGCGCGGACGTCGACTTCGTCCGATCCGATGTGGCCGAACTGCGCGAGGCCGGGCTCACGCCCGGTTTCGACCTCGTCCTCGATTTCGGCCTGCTGCATGGGACGGACGACGAGACCAGGGCGGGGTACGCCCGCGAAGTCACCGCGCTCGCCGCCCCTGGCGGCACGCTGCTGCTCGTCGGCTTCCTGCCGGGGGAAGGCGGCCCGGTGCGCGGGATCGGCCAGGCCGAGCTGCTGCGCGCCCTCGGACAGGACTGGGCGCTCGTCGACTCGGGCGTCGGCCCGCACGGGCCGTTGCAACGGCAGGGCAGCATGCGCTGGTACGAGCTGCGCCGCGCGGTGTGACTACAAGCGGTTGGCGGAGACCACGCTCGACACAGCGGTCCGCAAGTCCTCGGCGGTGATGCTCATCAGGGCCTCCTCGGTCAGATCCGCCGGGTCGATATCGCCCTGGGTGAGCCGGAACTCGCGCTCCTCCTCCGCCGCCTCGATGACGTTGCGGACGAAACGACCGTTGCCCGCGAGGTCGACCAGACGCATCTCTTGGCCGCTCGAAGCGATCTTCGTCTGGTCGTAGAGGCGCTGGGTCTGCGTGATGAACTCCCGCATCGCCTCGGGCGTGATGATCGAGTCGCGGCGCTTCGCCTGGAACTCGGCGATCTTCCCCAGCTCGTCCGGGGTGTACGACTCGAACTGGATGCGCTTGGCGAACCGGGAGGCGAGACCCTCGTTCCCGGCGAGGAAGCGGTCGATCTCGTTGTCGTACCCGGCGATGATCACGACGAGCCGGTCGCGGTCGTTCTCCATCCGGGCCAGGAGCGTGTCGATGGCCTCCTTGCCGAACGCGTCGCCGCCGGACAGGCCGCTCTGGAGCAGGGTGTACGCCTCGTCGATGAACAGCACGCCGTCCATCGCCCGGTCGATCAGGGCCGTGGTCTTGATCGCCGTGGAGCCGAGGTGCTCGCCGACGAAGTCTTTACGGCTGGTCTCCAAGACGTTCGACGTCTTGAGCAGGCCGAGGCCGCAGTAGATCTTCGCGACCACCCGCGCGATGGTGGTCTTGCCCGTCCCGGGAGGGCCGGTGAAGGCGAGGTGCTGGCTCTTGGCCTGGCCGCCGCCGAGGCCCTTCTCGGCGCGCAACCGCGCCATCTGCACGGTGGCCTGCAGCCGCGCGACCTGCCGCTTGACCTCGGTCATGCCGATCTGCAGGTCGAGCTCCTGCTGCGCCTCGGCGAGCAGGATCTCGTTGTCCGCGGAACGCTTCTCCTCGGCCTCCGCGTCCTCCTGCTTCTTGATCTCCTCCTCGGAGGGCGCGGACGCGGGGTCCCACCGGTTGGTCCGCAGCGCGATGCGCTCCGGGTTGGTGGTCACGATGCGGAAGGTCGTCTCCTGCATGGCCCGCTTGTTCGCCTCGAACTCCGGAGCCTCGGCATAGATCCCCTCGAAGATCGCGCGCGCCTTCTCCGCCTCGCCCTGCTCGCGCAACACCAGGCCCCGGCTGTACTTCGCGGCGATCCGCGCCGCCGGGATCACGCCCGCCTCGGCCCGCTCCAACCGCTGCTCCGCCTGGCTGAACAGGCCCAGCTGGGCGCAGGAGGAGCCGACCATGAGATGCGCGCCCGACGCGAGGAACTGGTCCGTCCAGCCTGAGGACTCGCGCAACGCCACCAGCACGTCCGGCCACAGCTGCGTGCCGTAGTACAGGAAGCCGGTGATGTAGTCGACGATGGGGAACTTGCCGCCCGTGCGCTCGCGCAAATCCCTGAGCAACTGCTCCGCCTGGTCGAAGCTCTGCTCCCGGATCAAGAGGGAGGCCTTCGCCATCTGGATCTCGTTCCAGTCCGAGAGCGGGTAGTCGATGTACAGGCCGGTGGGGAACCGCCCGCCGAGCGTGCGGGGCGGCAGGCCGAGGCGGCGGTGCTCTGCGAACAGACTGCGGTCGCCGTTCTCATAGAGCCGGTTGACGACCTCGGGGGTGGCGACCTCCTTCGCCTCGGCCAGCATGGCGGCAAGTCCGAGCCACGCGTCGCTCATCGTCGGGTCCTGCCGCGAGGCCAGCTCGAAGGCCTTGCGGGCGTGGGCGAGGTCCCTCGGGGCTTCCTGGCCGTCGATGGGGATGCCCAAAGAAAGAATGCCGATGTCGAAGGACCTTCGGGCCGCGCGCGTGTCGTACAAGGTGCCCCCATGTGTAGGACGTGGACGAGTAAGTATCGGGAGGTTCTTCACGAAGCAACGCCTCCTCAAGCCGGACGCGTTGCGTTAGTCTTCGCGAAGAGACCTCCGGGGGCCATTCTATCTGGACGGGCCAGAGCGCGCAGCCCCAGGTCCAGGCGCAAGGCCGTCCGACTTCTTGCCGACCACGAGGAGCAGATTGCTCACAAACACTTCCCGCAGCCACGGCAGCCGCACCATCCACCACGCCCAGCGGGGGTGGTACCTGGGCAGCGCCGCGAGCAGCGTCGCGCCGGGCGGCAGCCGCCTCGCCCAATCCAGCCCGGCGGCGGCGCTCACCGCGAACAACGAAGTCCCGAACAGGTTTTTCGGCGCGTGCCCGTGCGCGCGGGCGTACCTCCGGGCGGCGTACCGCCCGCCCAGCCAGTGCCACCGCCCGGTCTCATGCCCGCCGAACGGGCCGAGCCACACCGTGTACGAGAAGACGACCATCCCGCCGGGACGGGCGACGCGCAGCAGCTCGTCCGCGAGCCGCCACGGCTCGGGGACGTGCTCGCCGACGTTCGAGGAGGCGACGAGGTCGAACGTGTTGTCCGCGAACGGCAAGCGCTGCCCGTCCCCCTGGACCGCGAGCACGCCCACAGCCAGCGCCTCTCGGCAGCCCTCGGGATCGGCGTCCACGAGCGCCGAGCGCTCCACGATCCCGGCGAGCGCCACGGCCGAGCGGCCTTCCGCGCCGCCGACGTCCAACGCGCGCAGCGTCGAGGGGCCGGCTTCCGGGCGCCAGGCCCGCCACGACGCGAGCAGGATCCGCACCCAGTCCTGCGCGAGCGGGTCGTAGAACTGGTCGGGGTCGGAGGATTCGAATCGGAAGGCCCGCAAGAGGCCGAGGGATCTGCGCAGCGTCGCGCCCTCTGCCAGGGCCGACCTGACAGCGCGCTGCCAGGTCTTTGCGTTAGGCTCGGTGACCATTATGGCTCAGCTTACCCAAGTCCTGCTCTTGAGCTGGCGGGATACCACCCATCCGCAAGGCGGGGGCAGCGAGCAGTACTTGGAGCGGGTCGGCGAGCTGCTCGCCGAGGAGGGCGTCGAGGTCGTCGTCCGCACCGCGCGACACCCCGGCTCGACGCGCGCCGAGACGCGCGCGGGCATGCGCTTCTCCAGGGGCGGCGGCAGGCTCACCGTGTATCCCCGGGCGTTGGCCGCGCTGGCCCTGGCCCGGTTCGGGATCGGCGGCCTCGCGGGTTTCCGCCCGGACGTCGTCGTGGACACCCACAACGGCATGGGCTTTTTCGCCAAACTGGCGACCCGCGCGCCGGTGGTGGTGCTGGTGCACCACTGCCACAAGGAGCAATGGCCGGTGGCGGGCAAGCTGCTCGGCAAGCTCGGCTGGTGGTTGGAGTCCACGGCCTCGCCATGGGTCCATCGCCGAGCCCAGTACCTCACCGTCTCGCTCCCCTCGCTCGAAGGGCTGGTGCGGCTCGGCGTTGCGCGCGAGCGGGCCGCCGTGGTCCGCGCCGGGGTCGACCACCCCCCCGAGGGCTCCCCCGTCGGCGGCCCCGCGACGCGGGATCCCCGCCCGACCTTGTGCGTCCTCACCCGGCTCGTGCCGCACAAGCGCGTGGAGGACGTGCTGGAAACGCTGGCGGCGCTGCGCGCGGACGGGCTCGCCGAGCTGCGCCTCGACGTCGTCGGGGACGGCTGGTGGGCGGGCAATCTCAAACGCCGGGCGCGCGAGCTCGGCGTCGCGGACGCGGTCGTGTTCCACGGCAGAGTCGACGAGGAGCGCAAACACGAAGTGCTCTCCCGGGCCTGGGTGCACGTCATGCCGTCGATGGCCGAGGGATGGGGGCTCGCCGTGATCGAAGCCGCGCTGCACGGCGTGCCGACGGTCGGCTACAGCGGCAGCGGCGGGCTGACCGACTCCATCCTCGACGGCGTGACCGGGCTGCTCGTCGACGGGCAGGACGCCCTCGCCCCCGCCGTGCGCGGCCTGGTCTGCGACCACCGGCTGCGCGAGTCCTTGGGCGAGAAGGCCCGCAGGCGGGCCCGGGAGTTCAGCTGGTCCCAGACCGCGACCGGCGTGCGCCAGGTCCTCGAAGCGGCGGTGCGCGGCGATCGGGTCTCCGGGCTGGTCGGGCCGTCGAACGACCGGTGACCTCCGTCCGGGCGGGAACTTGGGGAAGCCCGACATCCCGCGACGACTCGGCCGCTGCCCGCTCCGGCCCCTGTGTTCCACGGCGTGACAACGCTCTCCGCAAGCCGAAAAATCCCCCGGTCGGCGGCAAGGCCGCCCTAATCTGTCAGCCATGAGCGATATGAAAACGGTTTTTAGCCAGCTTGTCCCCACGCTGTCCCGCATCGTCTTCGGCTTTATCTTCTGGTTGGAGGGCACGCAGAAGATCTTCGGGTGGTGGAGCGGCTCCCCGACCGGCTCCGGCCACCCTGAGCCCTTCTTGAACTGGCCGTACTGGTGGGCGGGGATCTTCGAGATCGCCATCGGCACAGCACTTGTCGTCGGACTCAGAACCAGGCTCTTCGCGATCCTCGGCGCCGGCACGATGGCATACGCGTACTTCTTCACGCATCTGCCCGAGCATTGGAACTGGGAGCCCCTGGAGAACGGCGGAGCGTTCGCCGCCGTCTACTGCTGGGCGTTCCTCCTCCTCGCATTCGCCCCAGAGACCCGCTGGTCCCTTGACCGGCTGCCCCGCTGGTCCCTTGACCGGCTGCTCCGGGCGCGGCGCGGCGCGCACGATGCAACCCCGGCCTCGTCCCGGAAGCACGCCTCGACGGACTAGTCGAGGATCTCCTGCTGCTTCTTCTTCGCCTCGATGTGGTAGCCGTGGAGCACGGTGACGATCATCGAGATCGACACCACGCCCTCGGCGATGAAGAACGCCGCGAAGTCGATGAGCGAGCCGATCGGCGGGTCGCCCGGGACGGCGTTGCGCAGCGGGATGAGCGCGAAGAGCAGCGTGCCGAGGAAGCCGAGCCCGGACCAGAACAGCCCGAGCCTGCCGCTGCCGACGTACCAGGCGGCGATGAGCGCCGCGATGGTCAGGCTCCACATGAACACCATGATGAACACGGCGAACACGACCGTGCTCGTCGAGCGCTCCACTGTCGCCGCCGCGACGAACGTCCCCTCGGGCGGCGTGATCGTTTTGATGTTCCCAAGCCCCTGGGGCAGCCGGATGCTCTGCTCCTGCTGCGGCGCCAGCTGGAAGAACGAGTCGATGTTGGTGAAGACGATGTGGAGCGGGATCGGGCGCAGGTTCGGCGCCGTCCCAGAGAATGCCTGGAAGACGAAGTTCGTGGTGTAGCTGTCGAAGGGGTAGTCCGTGAGGACCCCGTTGAAGAGGCCGAATTTGACCGAGACGAACTCCGGGCGCTCGCCCGCCTTGAACGTCACGGTGGAGTTCGCGACCGCGTTGCTGAGGATGGTCACGTCTTCCTTCAAGGCATGCTTGCCCTCGTCCATGAGGAAGCCCGCCCCGAGCAGCCGCACTTGCGCGCTGACCGTCGCCGTCTTCGGGTCGATCTTCTGGACGAGGACGAGGATCCCCGCCTGGTCGGGCGCGGTGCTGTCGCCGAGGACGGTCGCCTGGTCCCTTTTATCCCGCTCGGCCCAGTACAGCGAGACGCTTCCCGCCGCGAGCAACACGACGACAAGCACCAAGAGGCTGATCCTGCCGATGTTGGGAAGACGCAGAGGGCCCCGAGTCGTCGTTGTCATGCCCGGCCTTTCCTCAGGTGCTCCGCCCGCCCGCGCATGGCGGGACGAGCCCTCGGCAGTTTACCTTTCTAGCCCAGCAGGCGGGGCCGTCGCCGAGGGGGAGCCGAACCAGCGGGCGAGCGCGCCGCGCAACGCGGGCGCGGCAGTCTCGGCGGGCTCCCCCGGCTCGGCGGCCCAGGCGATATGGGCGTCCGGACGGATCAGCAGCGCGTCGGCGGGCGGGCCGTCCGCGACCAGCTCGCGCGTCTCGACCCGGCCCTGCCACTGCGCCGCGACCTCGCGAAGATCCGCGCGGCCCGCCAGGTCGAGGAAGACCGGCCTGCCCGCGCGCATGAGCTCCGCGACGCTGGTCGGGCCAGAATCGGCGCGCAGCGCGAGGTCGGGCGCGAAGGCTCCGGCCAGCGGGTGCCGCGAACCAGGCGCCGGGTAGCGGATGTCGGAGCCCGCGATGAGGGAGCCGATCCGCCGCAACGCGGCCTCGTCGGCGGTGACGAGCTCGAGGAAAAGCTCCCGCAGCGCCGCCGAGGCCGGGTCGTGCCCGCGCCGCAGCGCCGCCTGGGCCTGGGTGTGCAGCAATGTCCGCTCGCCAGCGAAATGCCGCTCGTCGTGATACGTGTCCAGCAACCCGTCGGGGGCCCAGCCCGCGATCTCGGCGGCCAGCTTCCAGCCGAGGTTGGCCGCGTCGAGCATCCCCGCGCCGAGCGCCACGCCGCCGGAGGGGAACTGGTGCGCGGCGTCGCCCGCGACGAGGACCCGCCCGGCCCGGTACCGCTCGGCGTTGCGCGCCCCGAACGTGAAGCGGGTCAGGCGGGTCGGCTCCCCGAGCGGCAGTTCCGCGCCGAGCACGCGGCGGATGCTCCCCCGAAGCTCGTCCAGGGTCATCGGGACGTCGTCGTCGTGCTCGTGGTCTTCGTTCTCGCTGGTGTACACGCCGAAGTCGCCCGGCCCGTACGACGCGACGGCGAAGACGCCGCCCTCAGTCTGGGTGTAGCCCGAGCGGAGCCTGCCGTAGCCCTCGACGTCGTAGTCGCCGTCCGCGCGCAGCGTCACCGAGCTCGGCATCGTGGTCGACGCGAGCCGTTCGACCTCCGGACACGTGACGCCGGGGAAGGCGATCCCGGCCATCTCGCGGATCCGGCTGTGCACGCCGTCGCAGCCCACCAGGTACTGCGCGCTTGCCTGGTAGACGCCCTGCGGCCCGCGCACATGGGCCGTCACGGAGCCCTCCTCCTGGCTCAGCCCGACCACCTCGTGCCCGCGCCGCAGCTCGGCGCCCTGCTCGCGGACGTACTCGCCGAACAGCTCCTCAAGCTGCGGCTGCGGGAGCGAGACCGCCGCCATGGGCGGCTGCTCGAGCGGTGTGAAGTCGATGTGCAGCCCGCCGAAGGGGAAACGGGGCGTCGGGCGCGGCCTCGGCGAGGCGGCCTCGAAGCGCTCCAACAGGCCCCGGTAGCGCAACAGGTCCAAGATCCGCCCGCCAAGGCCCCCGGCCCTCGCCACCGGCCGGATCTGCGGCAGCCGGTCCAGCACCACGGTCCGGACTCCCGCCAGGCGCAGCTCGCCAGCCAGCATCAGGCCGGTCGGCCCCGCGCCGACGACGATCACATCGGCCACATCGGTCTCCGTCATTCGACACTCCCTCTCTGCGCAGATTCTGCGCTCGGCCAGCGAGTATGCCCCCCGGTCGGGCCTTGCTGCAAGCCCCCCTGCGGGCCCTATACTGAGAGTGGCGGGGAGAGTTCTTCCTCGCCCGTCCAGACCCGCTCAGCCCGCTGTGGTGATGCGGCGGACCTCCGCGTTCACCGCCTCCCAAAGCTCCTCGTCGGCGAGATCGTCGAGCCCGAGGCCCGCGCGGAGGAACGGCCCGAGGAGGCGCCATCCGAGCTGCAGGGCCACCGCGTGCCCGGCGGCGAGCCGGGCCTGGCGCTCGTCCTCGAACTCGGGCAGCACCTGGCCGAGGAAGGACTGCAGGCCGGGCTTGCGCTCCTGCAGCTCGGCCACGGGGTAGCCGTCGAGGATCGCCCGCAGCATCAGCCGCATGTGCAGCTCCCCGACCGCTCTGGCCCCTTCCGGACCCGCGCCGGACTCGCGGGCCGCCGTCGCCGTGTCGGCCAAATGCTGCAACGTCGCGCCGAGAAGGCGGTCCTTGCTGCCGAAATGCCGGTGCACCAGTCCGTGGTTCACCCCGGCAAGGGCCGCGACCTCGCGGACGGACGTCGCGCGGGGGCCCTTCTCCGCGAACAGCGACGCGGCGGCCGACAGCACCGCCTCGACGACCTCCTCCTTGCCGACCGGCTTCGGGCCGCGCGAGGCACTCGTCGCACCAGCGTCTGTAGTCATTCGTGTACACTAGCATCCACCACCCGTAGTCAATTGACTACATGCAAGAGAACGCTATCGCTGACCAGGAAAGGAACGACATTATGGACACTGGGGTCAGTGTGACCAAACTGGGCGAGCACATCGGGGCGCGCGTCGACGGGGTCCGGCTCGGGGGCGACATGGACCCGAAGGCCCTCGAAATTGTCCACCGGGCGTGGCTGGAGCACAAAGTCGTCTTCTTCCGTGGCCAGCACCATCTCGACGACGACGCGCAGTACGCGTTCGCCGAACGCATGGGCGTCCCCACCTCCGCGCATCCGACGTTGCGGTCCGCCGACGTCAAAGTGCTCGCGCTCGACTCCGAGGAAGGCGGGCGGGCCAACCGGTGGCACACCGACGTGACGTTCTGCGACCGCCCGCCCAAGGCCTCGATCCTGCGCGCGGTCACGCTCCCCCCGTACGGCGGCAGCACCTGCTGGGCCAACACCGCCACCGCCTACGAGCAGCTGCCCGCCTCGTTGCGGGCCCTCGCCGACGGGCTGTGGGCCGTGCACACCAACGAGTTCGACTACGCGGCGCTCTCCGTCGAGCAGCAGGCGCTCGCGCGGAGCATGGCAGGCGGCGCAGCGGCCAAGTTCGCCTCGGTCCGGTTCGAGACCGAGCATCCGGTGGTGCGCACGCACCCCGAGACCGGCGAGCGCGCCCTGCTGCTCGGCGCGTTCGCCAAACGGATCCTCGGCGTCTCGGCCGAGGAGTCCCAGGCGCTCCTCCGGTCGTTCCACGACCGGACCACCCGGCTGGAGAACACCATCCGCTGGAACTGGGCGCCCGGCGACGTGGCGATGTGGGACAACCGCGCCACCCAGCACTACGCCGTCTCCGACTACGGCGACCACCGCAGGGTCATGCGCCGCGTCACCCTCGCGGGCGACGTCCCGGCCAACGCCTCGGGCGAGCAAAGCCGCGTCGTCGCGGGCGACGCCTCGGAGTACTCCGTCATCGACACCCCCAAGCCCCTTGCCTCCTCGGCCGCCTGAGCGGGACGCGGAAGGCCCGGCGGACTCCGCCGCGCCGTGGCGGGTCGCGGCGGACCGGCTGGGCGGGGCGCCCGCGCTCGTCCAAGCCGTCGCCCCGACCGCCGTGTTCGCCGTGGTCTCGGCGACAGCAGGACTCGCTCCCGCTGCTGTCGCGGCCGCCGGAGCGGGAATCGCGGTCGTGGCGGGCCGGGCCGCGCTCGGCCTGCCCGCCCGGCCCGCGCTCCTCGGGCTCGTCCTGCTCGTCGTGTCGCTGTGCTTGGCCCTCAACACCGGCAAAGCCGAAGACTTCTACGCGATCGGGATATGGACGAGCCTCGGAGTCGCCGTGGCCGGGCTCGCGTCGATAGCGGCCCGCCGCCCGCTCATGGGCTACCTCTGGGGGTGGGCGCTGGGCCACGGCCTCGCGTGGCGGCGGGCGGACGAGGCGGTCCGGGCGTTCAGCTGGGCCACCGGGGCGACCGTCCTCGTCCATCTCGCGCGCTTCGCCGTGCAGCAAAGCCTCTACCGCGCCGGGCACGTCGGGTGGCTCGCCGCCGCCCGGCTCGTCATGGGCTGGCCGCTCACGGTCGCCGTGCTCGTCGCGGTCTACCCGTTGATCGTCCGGGCGGACAACGCGATCCGCCGCAGCGGGGCGGATGGCCCGGCCCTTCCCGTCGCGATGGGAACCGGCACGCACTAGCATGGAGGCCGTGCCGATAGCGTCGGAAGTCTCGCGGTCGTGGTTGCTGGTGAACGCAGGGGCCGAGGCGGCTTTCGAGCCCGCGCTCGCCTCCGCCGCCGACGAGGTCATCCTCGACCTCGAAGACGCGGTCGCCCCGAGCGAGAAAGAATCCGCCCGCCGCCGCGTGGTCGAGTTCTTGAACGCGGGCAACCGGGCGTGGGTCCGGATCAACGACGCTTCCAGCGAGTTCTGGTCCGCCGACTGCCGCGAGCTGGCGGGCGCCGGCGGGCTCAAAGGGGTCGTGCTCGCGAAGACGGAGGGCGGGAACCACGTGTGGGACACCGCCGCCCGGCTCGGCGACGTGCCGGTCGTCGCGCTCGTCGAGACCGCGCGCGGCCTCGCCCGCGTGCACGACATCGCCGGGGCCAGGCCGTGTTTCCGGATCGCGTTCGGCGTGAACGACTACACGCTCGACATCGGGGCGGCGAACGATCCGCTCGCCTTGGCGTACAGCCGCTCCCAGCTGGTCGTCGCCTCCCGCGCGGCGCATCTGCCGGGCCCGATCGACGGGCCGACGCGCGGCGCGGACGGGCTCGCCGAGGCTGTCGCCCTCACCAAGACGATGGGCATGACCGGCAAGCTCGCGCTCGACCCCGCCCAAGCCCCGGCCATCAACGCGGGCCTCAGCCCGTCCGCCGAAGACGTGCGGTGGGCCGAAGAGTTCGTCGAGCAGTTCAACAGCAGCGGCGGCAAGCCCGCGGACGGCAGCGACCTGCCCCGGCTGCACCGCGCCACAGCGCTCATCGCCAAGGCCGAGTCGCTCGGCCTGCGGGGCGAGCAGGACTGATCGCCCCGCTCAGGCTCCCCCGCCGGAGCCCAAGAGCGCGCCCACCTCGCCAACCGGGAGCCCGTACGAGACGTGCCCGTCGCGCCCGACCATGGTGTCGGCCGCGACCAAGGCGTTGAGCACCGCCTCCTCGACGGCCTGCACCGTGGCCGCGTGCAGCGCGTCGATCCGGTTCCACGGCAGGGCGACCGACGCGACCAGCTCCGCCTCGCTCGGGCTGCCGGTCGGGAAACCGGTGTCCGAGGGGCGGTCGTTCGCCACCGAGAACGCGAGGAACAGATCGCCGGAGAACACGCTGCCCGAGGTTCCGGTGCGGGCCAGGCCGAGCGGCACCCGACGGGCGAGGGCCGCGCATTGGTGCCCCGTCAACGGCGCGTCTGTCGCGACGACAACGATCACCGACCCGGCTCCCCCCGGAGCGCTCGCCGCGCCATGGGCCCAGTCGCCCTCCTCCATCGGGTTGGGGACGTCCAGCAGCGTGCCGACGTTCCGGCCACGGATCACGAGCTCGTGCCGCGAGCCGAAGTTGGCCTGCAGGAACACGCCGACCGTGTAGTCCGCCCCGCCGAACGGCACCAGGCGCGAGGCCGTCCCGCTGCCGCCCTTGAAGCCATAGCAGTTCATGCCCGTGCCGCCGCCCACCGATCCTTCTTCGAGCGGTCCGCGCGCCGCCCCGTCGAGCGCCGCGACAGCGTCGTCCGGCGAGACATGCTCGCCGTTGATATCGTGCAAGTAGCCGTCCCAGGTCTCCGCGCACACCGGCAACAACCACTCGCGCGCCAAAGCCGGGTGGCGCCGGTTGATCCACCGGATCGTCCCGGTGTGGCAGGCTCCGACCGCGTGCGTGCTGGAGATCGTGATCGGCAGCGCCGCCTGTCCCGTCTCCCCGATCCACGCGGCTCCGGTCATCTCGCCGTTGCCGTTGAGCGTGTGCAGGCCCGCCGCCACGGGACGGCCTGTCCCGTCCCGTCCACGGGGGAAGATGGCGGTGACGCCGGTGCGCACCGGGCCCTCGCCGACGACGAGGGGACCGGACCCCGAGACCAAGGTGCGGTAGCCGACTTCGACCCCCGGGACGTCGGTGATCGCGTTCCACGGCCCGGGGACGCCCTCCGGCGCCCAGCCGAGCGCTCGGGCACGGGGCCTGCCCGTCGGCGAGAAGCCTGCGGGACCGGCGGGCGGGGCCGTCATAGCGCCGCCCCCTCGTGGTCGCGGCGATGGATGTCCGCGCATCGGGTCGCCATCCGCGCGTACGCGGAGATCAGCTCGATCGCGTCGGCCCTGGTCAACGTTCGATTGCCGCCGACAATGTGCAACCCGTACGCGTCTTCGAGCGCGACGAGGTGGCGGGCGATGGTGAGCGTCGGGGCGATGGGCGCGAACACGCCCTGGGCGACGCCTGCCTCAAGCGCGACCGCGTAGACGGCGACCTGTTTGTCGTGCAGCGCGCCGAGCAGCTCCCCGTGCTCCGCGCTCGAAGCCCGATAGGCGGCCAATCGGTACAACGAGGCGACCAACGGGTCCCCGCCCGCGGACGGAAGGCCCGACTCGATGAGCGCTTCGATCTTCTCCCTGCCGTCCGCGATGGAAGTGGCCAGCTCGAGGCGCGCGGCGAAGAAACGGTCGGAAGCCGCCGCGTGCACGGCGCGGAGCAACGTCGCCCGGTCGTCGAAGTAGTAGTGCACCGTTCCCGTGGTGACGTTGGCCGCCCGGGCCACGTCCCTGATCTGCAATCCGTCCGGACCCGATGTGCCGACTGCGGCGAGCGCGGCGGCGAGCAAAGCCCCGCGGGCTTCTTCTTGGTTTTTCCTTCGCGCCATCGCATCTCCTTTATCTGATTCGAGATTAACATAATGTTTTCGAGAAAAATCTATACAAGCAGCACTTATAGTCAAAGATTTCATTATGAATGAAGAAATAGGCAACGCTCGTGGCGCCGCCTCCGGCCCGGTCGCGCCAGAAGCCTACGTCCAGGAGCTGTCTCGGAGCTTGACCGCGCGCGACGCGGTGCTCATCACGCTCTCCGCGATCACCCCCGCGTCGAGCGTGTTCGTCATCGTGCCCTCGGTCCTGCTCGCGGCGGGCGGGGCTTCCGTTCTCGTGATGCTCGCCGCCGCCGGGCTCTGCGTCGCGGTCGGCCTGTGCTACGCCGAGCTCGCCGCCCGTTACCCCATCGCGGGCGGCGAGTACACCTGGGCGGCTCGACTGCTGGGCCGGACCGCAGGCTTCGCCGCGTTCGTGCTGACGATGTCGACCGGGCTGCTCGTCATCGCCGTCGTGGCGCTCGGCGCGGGCGACTACCTCGGTGTGGCCGTCCCCGGATTGGGCGGGAAATGGATCGGCGTCGCGGTCATCGCGGCGACGACCGTCCTCGCGTTGGCCCACATCCGGGCCAACGCATGGGTCACCGGGGCATTCCTCCTCGTGGAGGTGGCCGCCATCGCGGTCCTGACCGTCGTCGGCTTCGCCCACCCGGCGCGCGGCCCGGGGGAATTCCTGCGCGCGACCATGGCGGACGGGGCGGCAATCGCAGACGCGCGGCTCGTCATGGTGGTCGCGGCGATACCGGTGGCGCTGTTCTCCTACAACGGCTACGGCTCCGCCGTCTACTACGCCGAAGAGACCAGGGACGCGAGCCGGGTCATCGGGAAAATCGTCCTGGCGTGCCTCGCCGCGGCTGTCGTGATCGAGGTCGCCCCGCTCGCGGCGGTCGTCGTCGGCGCGCCGTCGATGGCGGACCTGCTCCACAGCGCCGCCCCGATGAGCTACGTCCTCGAAACCCGGGCCGGGCATACGGCGAGCGTCGTGGTCAGCCTCGGCGTCGCGGTCGCCATCATCAACGCCGTCATCGCCCTGGTCCTGCAAATGGCCCGGCTCTTGTTCAGCTCCGCGCGCGACGGAAGCTGGCCGCTCGGCATGGACGCGGCGCTTTCCCGGGTGTCGCGCCGCACGCGCACGCCGGTGGCGGCGACGCTGGCGGTGGGCGGGGCGGCCGCCTCGATCGCGGCGGCGGTGCCGCTGCCCTGGCTCGTCGTCGCCACCGGGACGAGCCTGATCCCCCTGTACACCGTCGTGGCAGCCGCCGCGCTGCTCGTGCGGAAGCAGCCGAGGAACGGCGGATACTCGATGCCGTGGTGGCCGCTGCCCCCGCTGGTCGTCATTGCCGCGATGGCGCTCATCGCCTGGAGCGCCGTCCGGGCGAATTGGACGCCCGTCGCGATGAGCGCGGGGATGCTCGTGCTCGGCGCGCTGTACTACCGCTGCTATCTCCGACCCCGGCTCGGCGGACGATGGTCGCTGCCCGAACCGCCCGCCTGAGCGCTCGGCTGCCGGACTCCGCGCGGGCTGCGCAGTCTCGGCGTAGCATCAACGCGACGAAAGGTGCAGACCATGCAGGCAACGGTCACCCCCGCGGCCGAGAACGCCATCGCCGACATCGCCAACCGCCACGGGCTCAGCCGCGAGGCAGTGCTGGCCATGCTGCTCGCCGTCAACGCGGGCGGCGGCACTATGGCGCAGTTCGCCATCCCCGAGCTCGGCGGGTCCGGGCAATGGATGCAGGGCGGCATGACGATGGTCGGGGACATGTTCAACTACACGCTCAAAGCGCGCGTCGATTCGCTGTGCGGCGAGCTGTCCCAACTGCTCGCGAGCACCACGGTGTTCCCCGCAGCCGCTCCGGGCGCGTTCGCCTCGGCCAACTGGTGGCCCGCCGATCTCGGCGTCCCGAGCTCGACAGGCGGGCAGAACGACGCGCGCTACGCGATCTTCCCGGGCGCCCGGCGGCTGGCGGTCCAGGCGGGCGGGGCGACAAGGATTTTCGACACCGGCGACCATCAGATCGGCGGCGTGCAGCAGCAACAGGGCGGCAGCACGGGCACGGTCAGCTTCACCAGCCAGTTCGGCACCTTCGACGTGTCGAGCCTGCGCGAGCTCGGCGCGCAACACGCGGCCGAGGCCTCCGCTCCGGCTCCCGCCCCGCAGCACCTCGCCGACCCCGCGCCGCACTTCGCGCCGCACTTCGCGCCGCAGTCACCGCCGCAGCCGCAGCCGCAGCCGCCCGAGCCTGCTCCCCCTGCGCCTGGAGACCACGGCGCCATCATCGCGGCCATCGAGTCGCTCGCCGGGCTGCACCAGCGCGGCGTCCTCACCGACGAAGAGTTCGCCGCGAAGAAGACGGAGCTGCTCGGCAGGCTGTGAGACGGGGCTGAAATCCCTCGCGGCGAGCGGGCCGACGGCCAGGCCCGCCCGGGCCTAGCGGGCCGGACTGGGCTTGTCGGTGCCCGAAGTCCCGGCGGGCTGAGGACTTTCGGCCATATTCCGGAGTTCTCGCGCGGCATAGCGTCGAAGGTGTCCGAAACGATCGGGCGGAACACCAGCGACGAGGAGAGCGAGATGCGGGCCCGCGACATCATGAGCAGTCCGGTCGTCACCGTCACGCCGGACACGTCGATCCACGAGGCGACCGCCGTGTTGGCCGCGCGGGGATTCACCAGCCTGCCCGTGGTCGACAAGGACAAGCACCTCGTCGGCATGGTCGGCGAGGACGAGCTGATGCGCGTGCAGGCCTCCCTCAGCGACCACCCGGTCGCCTCGACCGTGGAATCCGCGATGCGGGTCCAGAGCGCGGGCGCGAGCCTGTGGAGCCCGGCCTCGGAGCTGGCGGCCTTGCTCGCCGAAGAGGGCGCGCGCTGCGTCCCGGTCCTGCAAGACCGCTATGTCGTCGGGATCGTCACCCGCCGCGACCTGCTCAAAGCGCTCTCCCGCGACGAGCGGGCGATCTTGCGCGACGTGCGCGCCCGGTTGTCGCATTACGCCGGGGCCCAGCAGTGGGCCGTCGAGATCAACAACGGGACCGTCGCAGTCGAAGGCCGTATCAGCGCCGCCGAGGACCCCATGGTCGTCACCGCGCTCGTCGACTCGATTCCCGGCGTGACCGCCGTGAAGCTCCTCAACCTCGAAAGCAGCGAACTCCCCGCATGAACGCAGGCGGCCAGGCGCCGACCGGCCTCGTCAACCCCGGAAGGAAGAGATCAGCAATGAGCACCGCGCACGAACCCCGCAGCATCGTCGCCGGAGTCGACGGGTCGGCCACAGCCCTCCAGGCGGTCGCCTGGGCCGCGGCTGAGGCCGTGCGGCGCAACGCGCCGCTCTGCCTCGCCCACTCGGTGGACTACACCGGCATCGCGTTCGGCTACAACCTCGGCTTCTCGCAGAGCTTCTTCGACGCCATGGAGAACAGCACCACGGCCTTCCTCGCCGAGGCCGAGCGCACAGCCCGCGCCATCGCGCCGAAGGCAGAGATCCACAGCAAACAGCTGTCCGGGCCGCCTGCGGCGACGCTCGTCGAGCTGTCCAAAGAGGCTCTGCTCACCGTCGTCGGGGCGAGGGGCACGGGCGGTTTCGCCGAATTGCTCGCCGGATCGGTCGCCATCGACCTCGCGGCGCGGGCGCACAGCCCGGTGGTGGTCGTGCGAGAGGCGGAAGAGGGCGGGGCTTCCCACGCCGACGGGCCTGTGGTCGTCGGCGTCGACGGCTCGCCGAGCAGCGAAGAGGCCGTCGCGTGGGCCTTCGAGGAGGCTTCGTTCCTCGGGGCCGAGCTCGTCGCGATGCACGCCTGGGCGGAGCTGCCCTCGCCGACCATCTACACCTACGGGACCGAGTATCTCGCGGACTGGGACGACGCGAAGAACCGGCACGAGGAGATCCTCGCCGAGCGGCTCGCGGGCTGGCAGGAGAAATACCCGGACGTCCAGGTGCGTCGCGAGATCGTCAGCTGGTCGCCGAAGGACACCCTCGTCCGGCACTCCAAGAAGGCCCAGCTCGTCGTCGTCGGCAGCAGGGGCCGGGGCGAGCTCGTCGGCGCGCTGCTCGGCTCGACCGGACGCGCGCTCATCCATCACGCGCACTGCCCGGTCCTCGTCGTCCGGCCGCACGCCTCCCGGAAGGACAAGGCATGATGGCCAAGACCCGCCCGAGGCGCCACACTGGAACTCGACCCTGAAGGGAGCGAGCGCATGATCACTGTGTTCCTCGTCGACGACCACGAAGTGGTGCGCCGCGGCGTCGCAGACCTGCTGGAGGAGGACGAGGGGCTGACCGTCGTCGGCCAGGCCGCCTCCGTCGCCGAGGCGCTGGCCCGGATACCCGCCGCCCAGCCGGACGTCGCCGTGCTCGACATGCGCCTGCCCGACGGCAACGGCGTCGAGCTGTGCCGGGAGCTGCGCTCCAAACTGCCCGGCCTGAACTGCCTCATGCTCACCTCCTACACCGACGAGCACGCCATGCTCGACGCCATCCTGGCCGGGGCGGGCGGCTACGTGATCAAAGACATCAAGGGCATGGAGCTCATCGCCGCCGTGCGCACCGTCGGATCCGGGAAGTCCATGCTCGACAACCGGGCCGCTTCGGCGCTCATGAACCGGCTGCGGGCCCCCGCCGACCAGCATTCGCCGCTCGCCGGGCTCAGCGAGCAGGAGCGCACGCTCCTCGAGCTCATCGGCGAGGGGCTGACGAACCGGCAGATCGCGGAGCGCATGTTCCTCGCCGAGAAGACCATCAAGAACTACGTGTCGCGGCTGCTGGTCAAACTCGACCTGGAGCGCCGCACCCAGGCCGCCGTCCTGGTCACCAGCCTGCACGAGCGGGAGCGCCACCGCCTGGCCACGGAGTGACTGCGCGGCGCGTCGGACACGAGCGATAATGAAGCCGTGACCGAACGCCGGGCGACCGAAGGGCTCGCACAAGCGCAGCTTCGCGAACTGCTCGCCGAGATCCAAGGGCGGATCGAGCAGATCGTCGCCGAAACGCAGAACCGTATGGACGGGCTCCTCGACGCGGTGGTCGCGGTGAGCTCCGGCCTCGAGCTCGACGCGACGCTGCGCAAAATCGTCCAGGCCGCGATCACACTGGTAGACGCGCACTACGGAGCGCTCGGGGTGCTCGGCAGGGACGGGTCGCTCACCGAATTCGTGCACGAGGGCATCGACGAGACCACCCGCAAGCTCATCGGGCCGCTGCCCACCGGCCACGGCGTGCTCGGCGTGGTGATCGACGAGGCGAAGCCCCTGCGCCTTGAGAACATCGCGGACCATCCCGCGTCGATCGGATTCCCGCCGAACCATCCGCCGATGCGATCCTTCCTCGGCGTCCCCGTGCAGGTGCGCGGAAAAGTGTTCGGCAGGCTGTACCTCGCGGAGAAGCGCGGCGGCCAGCAGTTCACCGAGGACGACGAGGTCGTCGTGCGGACGTTGGCGGGCGCGGCGGGCATCGCGGTGGAGAACGCGCGGCTCTACGAGCAGGCCCGCAGCCGCCAGCAGCGGCTGCAGGCGACGGCCGAGATCACCGCCGAGCTGTTGCGCGGCACGGACCCGACGACGGCGTTGCGCCTGATCGCGGTCCGGGCGGCGGGCCTCGTGGACGCGGACTACGCCTTGATCGCGCTTCCCGACGACATCGCCGCCGAGCCCGAGGAGGCCGCAGAGCTCCGCGTGGTCGTCTGCGCCGGGCTGGACGAGCGGTCGACGGCAGGCGCGGCCATCCCCGTCGCGGGCTCCACCTCGGGCGCGGTGTTCCGCGACCACACCCCGCGCAACGTCTCGCAGCTGGCCCTCGACCTCAGCGCCAAGACGGACGTGGCATTCGGCCCGGCGCTGGTGCTGCCGTTGCGCAGCGCCAAGGCCGTCGCAGGAGTGCTGCTCCTGGTCCGGGGCAAAGGCGGCGCGACGTTCGACGACGACCAGCTGGGCAGCGTCGCCTCGTTCGCCGACCAGGCCGCCCTCGCCTTGGAGCAGGCGGAGATCCGCTCGGCCAAGCACGAGCTGGACGTGCTCGCCGACCGGGACCGGATCGCCCGCGACCTGCACGACCACGTCATCCAGCAGCTGTTCGCCATCGGCCTCGGCATGCAGGGCACCCACCGCCGGTCCGAGAAGCTCCCCGCCGTGGCGACGCGGCTGGCCGAGCACATCGACCAGCTGCACAACGTCATCCAGGACATCCGGACGGCCATCTTCGACCTGCACTCCTCCAATCAGGCAGAGGCGTCTTTGCGGAAAGTGCTGCGCGACGTCGTCGCCGCGCTCACCGACGACGCCGCCATCCGCGTCGCCGTGCGGATGACCGGGCCGTTGGACGTGACTCCCGCCGAGATCGCCCAGCACGCCGAGGCCGTCGTGCGCGAGGCGGTGAGCAACGCGGTCCGCCACGCCAACGCCACAGAGCTCTCGGTCGCCGTCTCGGTCGACGACAACTTCGTGGTCGACGTGCTGGACAACGGCGACGGGATCCCCGAGGGCGTCGCCCGAAGCGGTTTGCGCAACTTGGCCGAGCGCGCCGCCGAACTGGGCGGCGATTTCACGGCGGGCCCAGGGCCGAACGGCGGCGCCCGCCTCGTGTGGAGCGCCCCGCTGCCCCGTTGAGCGGCCCCGGCGGCGGGCGGCACAGGGAATGGCCGAAAGTCCCCCTGGCCGAAGACCTTCGCCCCTAGGGCAACGGCAGGGAGGCCGGCAGCTTGGAACTGTCGACCCAGCAAAGGAGTTCGCGATGAGCCGGACCTTCCCCGACGAGCACACCGTCACAACCGCCGTGTCCCTTGCCGCGCGGGCCCCGTCCGTGCACAACACGCAGCCCTGGCTGTGGCGCGCAGGCCGAGAAAGCGTGCGCCTCGACGCGGACCCCGCGCGGCGGCTCGTCGAAGCCGACCCCGACGGCCGGGACCTGCTGCTCAGCTGCGGAGCAGCGCTGCACCACTGCCAAGTCGCGTTCGCCGCGCTCGGCTGGAGCTCGGAGACTCGCAGGCTGCCCAATCCCGCGAAGCCGGACCACCTCGCGACGATCACGCTCCACCGCCACCAGCCGACCTCGGTCGAGGTCGGGCTCAGCGCCGCCATCTCGGCGCGCCGCTCAGACCGCCGCGCCTATTCGCCCGAGCCGGTCGACGCCTTCCTGCTCGAATCGCTCGCCCGCCGCGCGGCGGCGCACGGGGCCGTGCTGCAAGTCGCCGACGAGGCAGGCTGCGGCGAGCTGGTCGCCGCCACGCTGCGGGCCGCGCAACGGCATCTGAACGACCCCTCTTACCGATGCGAGCTCGCCCGGTGGAGCGGCAAGCATTTCGCGGACGAGGGCGTGCCCGCCGCGAACACCCCGCCGGTCACGCCCGGAGCGGGCGGCATACCGGGCCGCCGGTTCTCCAACCCGTGGCTTTGGGGGGCTTCGCCGCAGGGGGCGGAGAAAGCCGGGGGCGAGCTTTTGACCTTGAGCACGACGGAGGACGACCGCTCGGCGCAATTGCGCGCGGGCGAGGCGATGAGCGCGGTGCTGCTCGAAGCGGCTTCGAGCGGGCTCGCCGCCTGTCCGCTCTCGGAGGCCTTGGAGCTGCGGGACACCAGGGACCAGATCCGCGAGCGCGTGACCGGCGGGCTGCACCCGCAGATCGTGCTGCGCCTCGGTTGGCCGCTCAAGGGCCTGCCGCCGTTGATCGAGACCTACCGCCGCCCCGCGCACGACATCCTGGCCCCCTTGTCCGCCGCCCAGCTCGACGAGACACGGGTCTAGCGCTGGGCAGGACCGCCGCCCCGCGGCTTCGTCCAGGCTCGATCTCGAATCTGTGAGATTTCTTCGGCACGGGCCGCCGCGCGGGCGGCCACGTTGATCTTTTTCCCCGGACCGGGCCTCCGCCCCGGCGGCGGGCGCAGGGAACAGCGCGGCGGCAAGTACCGTACTGTGAGTCAGGCGAGGCACTGGTGACGCCGCTCCACGAGAAGGGTCAGCGATGAGCAACATCTACGAGAACGTCAGCGATCTGGTCGGGCGCACGCCCCTCGTCCGGCTGAACCGGTTGACCGCCGGGCTGGTCGCCGAAGTCGTGGTCAAACTCGAGTTCTACAACCCCGCCAACAGCGTCAAAGACCGCATCGGGGTGGCGATCATCGACGCGGCGGAGCGCTCGGGAGAGCTGCGCCCCGGCGGCACCATCGTCGAGGCCACCAGCGGCAACACCGGCATCGCGCTCGCGATGGTCGGCGCCGCCCGAGGGTACAAGGTGATCCTCACGATGCCGGACACGATGTCCGTCGAGCGCCGGGTGATCCTGCGCGCGTTCGGGGCCGAGATCGTGCTGACCCCCGGCTCGGAGGGCATGGCCGGGGCCGTGGCGAAGGCCAAACAGATCATCGCCGACACCCACAACGCCGTGGCGGCCGACCAGTTCGCCAATCCCGCCAACCCGGCGATCCACCGCGCCACCACTGCCGAGGAGATCTGGGCCGACACCGACGGGGCCGTCGACGTCTTCGTGGCGGGCATCGGGACCGGCGGAACGCTGACCGGAGTCGGGCAGGCCCTCAAGGCCCGCAAGCCCGGCGTGCGGATCGTCGGCGTCGAGCCCAAGGACTCCCCGATCCTCAACGGCGGCGAAGCTGGCCCCCACAAGATCCAAGGGATCGGCGCGAACTTCGTCCCCGAGGTGCTCGACCGGGGCGTCTACGACGAGATCGTCGACGTCGGGTTCGACGACGCGATCCGGGTCGCCAGGGCGCTGGGCACCGAAGAGGGCATCCTCGGGGGCATCTCGGCGGGCGCGAACGTCTGGGCCGCGCTCGAACTCGCGAAGCGCGAGGAGAACGCCGGGAAGCTCATCGTCGCGGTCGTCCCCGACTTCGGCGAGCGCTACATCTCCACCCCGCTCTTCGAGCACCTCCGGGACTGACCGCCGCGATGTCCGTCCTGTCCACACTGCGCGATACGGCTTCCATCTGGTCCACGCTCCGCGAGGACTTGCAGAACGCGCGCGGCCACGACCCCGCGGCGCGCGGCGACTTCGAGAACGCCCTCGTGTACTCGGGCCTGCACGCGATCTGGTCCTACCGGCTCGCCCACCGCCTGTGGGCCAGACCCGCCCTGCGCGGGCCCGCCAGGGTGCTGTCCCAGACCGCCCGGTTCTTCACCGGCATCGAGATCCATCCGGGGGCGACCATCGGGCGCAGGTTCTTCATCGACCACGGCATGGGCGTTGTCATCGGGGAGACCACCGAGATCGGCGACGACGTCATGGTGTACCACGGCGTCACGCTCGGCGGGCGGTCCCTGAACGCGGGCAAGCGCCATCCCACGATCGGCAACCGGGTCACCGTCGGGGCCGGGGCGAAAGTCCTCGGCCCGCTGCGCATCGGCGACGACAGCGCCATCGGAGCGAACGCCGTGGTCACCCGCGACGTGCCCCCGGATTCGACCGCGACCGGCATCCCCGCCGTCGTGCGCCCCCGCACCGAGAAGCAGCGCGAGCCCGGGGTGGATCCGACGACCTACATCGACCCCGCGATGTACATCTGACCAAACGCCCGCCTGCCGCCGTTCGGGAGCCTCTAGACTGTGCGGTCATGGAGTCAGACGATCGGCCCGACGACGCGCCGCGAGAAGCAGACCCGCCCACCTCCGAACCGCCGCTGATCGCGGCCTCGGGGCTGGGCGTTGACGGCGAGCACGGACCCCTGTTCTCGGGAGTCGACCTCGAGCTCGGCCCCGGCTTCCACGCTGTCCAGATGCCCGGCGGGACCGGGCAGAGCGCGCTCTTGCTGACCCTCGCGGGGCGGCTCAAGCCCCATCGCGGCACGCTGTCCGTGCTCGGCGACACGCGATCGGGCACGATCCGCAAGCACTCCTCGATCGCGGCCTTCGCCGACATCGACGAGCTGGAAGGGGCGGTGACCGTGCGGACCGTGCTCGCCGAGCAACGCCGATGGCTCGCGCCGTGGTACTCCTCCGCGCCGCTCGGCGCCGCCGAAGCCGTGCTGGCCGATGTGTTCGGCGAGGTCCCCGTGCCCCCGGCGGCCGCCTATGTCACCGATCTGACCGATTTGGAGCTGTTCCTGCTGCGCGTCTCCCTCGCCCTCTTGCCCGACCGCCCGATCCTGGTGGTCGGCGACCTCGAACAGGTCCGCGACAACGGGCGGCGCGCCGTCGCGGCAGACCGGCTCGGCGAGATCGCCAAACGGCGCACCGTCGTCGTCGGCGTGACCAACCCGCTCGGCGAGGCCGCCCCCGAGCACAATCTGCACGACCATCGCATCCTGACCGGAAAGGACTGACCATGCTGGCTGGGCTCGCATTCGGCTCGGAGATCAAACGTTTTGGCCGCAGCAGGCTGACCCGCGCGGCTGTCGTGGTGCTCGCCTTGTTGCCGCTGGTGTACGGCGCGCTGTACCTGTGGGCGTACTGGGACCCCTTCGGCCATGTGAACAAAATGCCCGTGGCGCTGGTCAACGCCGACCGGGGCGCCATCGTCTCCGGGCAGCGGGTGGACGCCGGGGCCGAGGTCGCCAAGAGCCTGACCGACGACCACAGCCTCGACTGGCACGTCGTGAGCGAGGCGGAGGCGCGCGACGGGGTCGACCACGGCAAGTACTACTTCATGCTGGAGCTGCCGCCGAATTTCAGCGAGGCGATCGCCTCGCCGCTGACCGGGCAGCCGAAGAAGGCGGACCTGGTGGCCGTGTACAACGACGCGAACAACTACATCTCCTCCAGCATCGGGCGCACCGCCGTCGACCAGGTGCTCGGCGCCGTCTCCACCCGGATCTCCGGGCAGGCGGTCAACCAGGTGCTGTCCGTTGTCGTCTCCTCGGGCGCGGGGATCAAACAGGCAGCCGACGGAGCCCAGCTGCTCGCGGGCGGCTCGGCGCAGGTCGACGACGGGGCCAAGCAGCTCTCCGACGGGATCGCCGCCGCCGCCGAGCCGCTGCTCGCCGTCACCAAGGCGACCGCGTCGCTCGGCGGGAACACCGACCAGCTGCAACAGGGCACGGCCGCGCTGCGGCAGGCCAACGACCAGATCGGCGGCATCGCGAAGGCGCAGGACGCGGCGGCCGCCTCGCTCGCGTCGGTGATCGACCGGCTCCGGGCGAGCGACGACCCCGCCGCGCGCGACTCCGCCGACGCCCTGCGCGACGTCCAGAACCAGCTCCGCGAGCACCAGCTCACCCCGCAGATCCGCCAGCAGCTCACCGACGGGGAGAACGCGGCGATCGCGATGACCGAGGCGCTGCGCTCGCCGGGCAGCCCGTTGCACTCCGGCCTCGACCAGATCGGCAGCAAGGGGCAGGAGCTCACGAACAAGCTCGTCGCGCTGCGCGACGGCGCCAAGCAGCTGCAGTCCGGCACCGCGCAGCTGCGGGCGGGGTCCTCCGAGCTCGCGACGAAGCTCGCCGAGGGGGCGGGCAAAGTCCCCGACTGGACCTCGCAGCAGAAAGACTCGATCGCCGACACCATCGGCGGCCCCGTCCACCTGCAAGCCACGCATAAGAACGCGGCCCCCAACTTCGGCACCGGCATGGCGCCGTTCTTCGTCACCCTCGCCCTGTTCTTCGGCGCGCTCGTGCTGTGGATGGTGCTGCGCCCGCTGCAAAGCCGGGCGGTCGCGGCGGAGGTGCCTGCCCTGCGCGTGGCGCTCGCCAGCTACCTGCCCGCCGCGACGATCGGGATCTTCCAGGCGGTCATCCTGTATTGCGTGGTGCGCTTCGCCCTCGGGATGCACGCTGCGCACCCTGTCGCGATGCTGGCGTTCATGGTCCTGGTCTCCTTCGCCTTCGTCGCCGCGACGCAGGCGGTCAACGCGTTCGTCGGGCCCGCCGTCGGCCGGGTGCTCATCATGGCCCTGCTCATGCTGCAGCTCGTCAGCGCGGGCGGCATGTATCCCGTGGAGACCACGTCGAAGCCGTTCCAGGCCCTGCACCACTACGACCCGATGACCTACGGCGTGGACGGGCTGCGCCAGCTCATCTTGGGCGGCGTCGATTTCCGGCTCTGGCAGGCGGTCATCACGCTCGCCTGCATCCTGGTCGGCGGACTGGCGGTCACCTCGCTCTCCGCACGTCGGGACCGGCTCTGGAGCCTCACCCGGCTGATGCCCGCGATCAAGATCTAGCCGGCCGGGCCGGGACGGCTCAGCGGCAGAGCGCGACGGCGCTCATCCAGAACACGCCGGGGTTGAGCCGATTCGGATAGCGTTCGAGCATCGCGTTGTCGACGATGTCCCCGCCGACGAACGTGGACGAGTCGTCACCACCCCTCGTGTGCGGCGACTGCCGCGACGACGACCCGTCCACGCCCCCTCCCCGACGAAGCTCGCGGCACGCCCACCCCGCTATCGCAACTTCAGTTGCGATACTACAACGCGCACGGACAAGTACGCAAGAGAAGTTGCGATAGAATTGACGGGTGGCATCTCCAGCTCCCCACCGCAGAGGGGAGCACGTCCGCCGGGTCGTGCTGGACGCGGCATTCCAGGAGCTGGTCGAAAACGGGGTCGCGAATATGACGGTCGCGGGCGTGGCACGCCGCTGCGGGGTCCACGCGACCACGATCTACCGGCGCTGGACCACGCGGGAGAACCTGCTCTTCGACGCCATGACGGCGCGCAGCTCCGACGCGATCCCCCCCGCCGACACCGGGTCGACGCGAGACGACTTCTTGGCCCTCACCCGTGCTGGGGCCGCCTACCTGGACTCCCCGGTCGGGAGGACCGCGCTCCACGCGGCGACGCTGAAAGCCGACGACGCGTACAACACCGCCCGCACGGCGTTCTGGCAGAGCCGGATCAGGGCGCTCTCGCCCGTCGTCGACCGCGCGGTCGCGCGCGGGGACCTGCCCGCCGAAACCGACCCGCGAATCGTGCTGGAGGCGCTGATGGCGCCTCTGCACGCCCGCGTCCTGCTCACCGACGACCCGATCCCCGAGGACCTGCCCGAGCGCCTGGTCGACATCCTGCTCGACGGCGCGGCCGTCCGTGGCGGACGAACCACCGGCGCGGGCCAGGAAAACCCGCGCCGCCCCATCGACTAGTCTATTATTTGAGCATTCGACGGGCTGTGTCCCGCCGCGCGCGTCCGAGATCGGAGAACCACATGCCCCCCACGCAGCCCCTCCCCCGCGTCGACCCGACCGCCCCCGGCTTCTGGTCCCGGCTCTACGCCCCGATCCTTCGCACCAAGCCGGGCAGATGGGCCAGCATCAACCTCTCCCCGAAGATCGACCCGTGGCTCCTCCGGGCCAGCGGGGGGCGCTTGACCTCGGGAGTGGCGATGCCGACCGCGCTGCTGACCACGACCGGCGCGAAGAGCGGGGCCACGCGCGTCAACCCGGTGTTCTACTTCCACGACGGCGACGCGGTCGTGGTCATCGCCTCCAGCTACGGGCGCGACAGCCATCCCGGCTGGTACCACAACATCCGCAAGGACCCGCACGTCGCCATCGCCAAATCCGGCGACGGGACCCCCATGCTCGCCCACGAGGTCGCCGACCTCGCCGAGCGGGACCGGCTCTGGGCGCTCGCCGACCGCGTCTGGCCGCTCTTCGCCGACTACCGCGACCGCGCGAAAACCGCGGGCCGCACCATTCCCATCATCCGGCTCACTCCCGCGTAGCGCCGCCCGCGCCGTCCGGCGGCCGAGGGATGGACTCGCCCCGCGACCGCGCCCGCAAAACCTTCGCCGCCCAGGCGCACGACCGCGCGTTCTCCCGTTCGAACTCGAGGCCCCGCCGACAGGTCAGATACGGCCCCACGCGGGCGGCCTCCGCCAAATAGACCGTCTCGGCGCGGCCCGCCAGCATGCCCGCGCACAACTGCGCGAACAGCTCGGCCTTCTCGCGCGCGCCGGCCGCGCGCGCGTCGAGCTGCCGCGCGACCGCCTCGACGTCCTGCGGGTCGTCCCCGAGCGCGTAAACCTTGACGACGAGGTCGTCGCGCACCACGCCCGGCTTGCCCGCCGACTGGAGGAAGCGGGAGAGCTCGGCGCGGCCCTCCCCGGTGATCGAGTACACCCGCTTGTTCGGGCGGTCGCGCTGGACGACTTCGACCCCGGCGACGAACCCCGCCTCCTCGAGCTTGGGCAGCTCCGCGTAGATCTGCTGCGGGACCGCCGCCCAGAAATTCGAGACCGAGGCGTCGAAGACTTTAGTCAGCCGGTATGCGGACGCATCGACGTCGAGCAGCGCGGCGAGCACGGCGTGCCGCAGCGCCATCACGACCTCCAATCACCGCGACCTTGGACATCGCATCTTGTCACCGAATGATTGATACTCTGTTATTTGAGTGTCTACTCAATCAATAGAGTATGAACCGTCCGGCCATGAGCAACCAGTTCCTCGAACAGAACCCCGGCCCCGTCCGCACCGAGCTCACCAAGGAGCTCGACACCATCGACGGCTGCGACTTCGACGGCACGCTCCCCGGCGGCTACACCGCGCGCCCCCTTCTCGACCCCGACGACGGCCCGAGCGGCGCCATCCTCAAACACGACGTGGCGAACGGCACGACCCAGGCCCGCTCGTTCGGCCCCGGCAAAGCGGCGGGCGAGTTCGTGTTCGAGCCCGCGAGCCCGGACGCGGGCGAAGACGAGGGCGTGCTGATGGGGCTCGTCTACGACCGCGCCACCGGCCGCAGCGACCTGGAAATCCTCGACGCGGGCACGCTGGAGACCGTCGCGACGGTCCACCTCCCGGCGCGCGTGCCGCACGGCTTCCACGGCTCCTGTGCCCCCGCCGGGCGTTAGAGCACGCGCGGGCCCGTCGAGTTGTCCCAGGCGGGCGAATGACGAGCCGCTGCGGTTGCTTCTCGGCCCGGCCCCGAAGCCGGGGCGACATCGGTCGTCTTGATGAAATGCCGAACCTGCCGGACCGCGTAGACGACGATGAGAAAAGAGAAACCCCCGCCGAGAACATCGAAGACCAGCTGCGTGACGTCGACCGAGCACGTGCGCAGGACGAAGACGAAAAGACCCATCTGCGCCGCGAGCAGGAGGCCGCACACCAGGCTCGACTTGCGGTGCATCGCCGTGTAGCGCACCACGTCTTCCGGGCCCCATCCCCTGCCGGGCAGCTCGCCCAGGGCGAGACCAGGGTTGTAATTGGCGGTGACGGCCTGTGTCAGCGGCTTCCCGATGAGCGCGCTGACGAGGAGCGCGAGCGCGCCGACGACTCCGGGCACGAGGCTGGCGAGCTGTCCGTACCTGGGGTTCTTCGTCAGAAGAATGAGGATCGCGACCGCGCCGAAGAAGACGAAACCGACTACGACGAAGCCGTCCACGGCCTTGCCGCGGGCGACGTCGGCCACCGCCTGCGCTATTCCGAACACCACAGCGGCAAGGATCGCGATATACGCCGCGACTCCGAAGGCCCGCAGTCCGAAATACACCGCCAGCGACGGCGCCAACTGCCACAGCAACTGCGTCAAGTACGCGCGGAGGCTGTCCGGCATGGAAGAGGCGGCCATATCGACGAACCTACTTGTCTCTCGGCGTTCCTGTGCGGCAGGAAGGAGCACACAGCCGGGGCAGGCGCCTGCCCTCCTCGGCGTCCACAACCACAAATATCCTGCCGCCACGGATCATCGCACGCCGACCCGCAGTCCTTGGTCCAGCGCTTTGAGGTCGCCCGCAAGCTGGCCTGCCTGCCCCTCGGTGGTGGTGACGGAGAGCAAGACGATGAACTGGCGGTCGCCGGAGCCTGCGATGGTGTACCGGTTGAGCACGTGGAGCGCCCGGCCCTTGTCGTCGTTGTAGGAGCCCTCGATGACCGCAGAGGGGTGGCCGTCGAAATCGTCCAAGGACGCGTTCGATCTTCTGAAGTCCTTGTATTTCTCCGTGTCCACGAAGCCGCGCAGAATGGCCGCCCTCTGATCGAAGTCCCCGTTCAGCTTGTGGACGATGACGACCGCGTTCGGCGCGAAGCTCTGGTCGATCGCCCGCCTATTGGTGAGAACCACGTAGGTGTTGGGTATTTGCTGGCCGTCGTAGGCAAGCCATCCGGACGGCTGCTGCAGCGAGACGCGCAGCGTGCTGTCGTCCGCAGGCGTCAGCGCCTGGACCGACACGGCATGGCTTTGCAGATACTGGTCCAGGGTCATGTCGGAGGCGGGCGTGCGGGCGGCGACGGGCGTCGACGGGGCCGTCAGGGCCTGTTCGTCCGCCGAACACCCCGACAGCGCGGCTCCGAAGGCCAGCAGCATGGCCGAAGCCTCCCGGAAAGCGAACATGGGGTTCTCCTCGTGTCTCAATTAGTGCTGTCATAGATAAAAGAAGGCTCTGCTCTCGGCCTTCGTCCGCCGACCTGGTTTTCGGCCGCCGCGTGGGCGGCGGCCGAAA
>NZ_JBOFQF010000006.1:0-59077 GCF_051660745.1 Segniliparus sp.
CAACCAGGGCGCGGTCCTTGCCGTGGTCCAGGAGGTGGGGGAGTGATGCGCGGGTCGGGGAGAGCGTTGTCGCCGGGCAGGCGGTCCTCTGGCTCGAAGCGATACGGAGTTGCGGTGCACGCGATCAATTCGCTTGCGGGCGGGACGCTTGTGGAGCTCGATGTCGCGGTTGGCGACCAGGCCAACCAGGGCGCGGTCCGCGCCGTGGTCCAGGAAACAGGAGAAAACTCATGATCAGGGAATCGGAAGAGCGCCAGGAGCTGCGCGCGGCGGTCAGCAAATTCGCCGCCAGCTACGGCCCGAAATACATGGAGAAGTGCTGCCGGGACGGCGAGTACCCCTGGGACCTGTGGCGCGACGCGGGCAAGTTGGGCTTCCTCGGCGTGAACATCCCCGAGGAGTTCGGCGGCGGCGGCGCGGGCATGTACGAGCTGGCGATCGTGTTCGAAGAGCTTGCCGCGCAAGGCTGCCCGCTCCTGCTCATGGTCGTCTCCCCGGCCATCTGCGGCAACGTGATCAACCGGTTCGGCACCCCGGAGCAGCGGCAAGAGTGGCTGCCCGGCCTCGCCGACGGGTCGAAGATCCTCGCCTTCGCGATCACTGAGCCGGACGCCGGGTCCAACGCGCACAACATCACCACCACCGCCAAGCGCGACGGGTCGGACTGGCTGATCACCGGGCGCAAAGTGTTCATCTCCGGGGTCGAGAACGCGACTGCGGTGCTGGTCGTGGCGCGCACCGAGGACGCCAAGACCGGCAGGCTCAAGCCCGCGCTCTTCCTTGTCCCGCGCGACACCCCAGGGTTCGAGTACAAGCCGATCGAGATGGCGGTGCGGCTGCCGGAACGGCAGTTCTCGGTGTACTTCGACGACATGCGCTTGCCCGAGGAGGCCCTGGTCGGCGATCCGGACGCGGGGATCATGCAGCTGTTCGCGGGCCTGAACCCGGAGCGGATCATGGGCGCGGCGAGCGGGATCGGGTCGGCCCGGTTCGCGCTGGGCAGGGCCGTAGACTACGCCAAGACCCGCACCGTGTTCAAAGTCCCCATCGGCGCGCACCAGGCGATCGCCCATCCGCTCGCGGAGATCAAGATCGAGCTGGAGCTGGCGAAACTCATGCTGCAGAAGGCGGCGACCCTCTACGACGAGGGCGACGACGCGGGCGCGGCGGAAGCGGCGAACATGGCCAAGTACGCGGCGGCCGAGGTGGGCCTGCGGGCGACGGACCAAGCGGTGCAGACCCTCGGCGGCAACGGCTTGACTGTGGAGTACGACCTCGGCACCCAGCTCGCCAACGCCAGGTTCCTCCGTATCGCCCCAGTCAGCCGGGAGATGCTGCTCAACTATGTCGCCAACAACGTCCTCGGCCTGCCGAAGTCGTACTGAGAGGCTGTGATGACCGAAGCAACGCAGCAGCTCGTCCGGGTAGAAACGGCGGCGGGGTTCACGACGCTGGTCCTGGACTCCGCGCACAACCGCAACGCCCTCTCGCCGCTTTTGATCGAGCAACTGCGCGCGGGCCTGCGCGCGGCGGGGGAGGACCCCGCCGTGCGGGCGGTCGTGCTGGCCCACGAGGGGAAGACGTTTTGCGCGGGGGCGGACCTGTCCTCGGCGGCGGCGGCGAACGCGGATTTCGCGACGCTCGGGCTCGGCGAGCTGCTGCGCCAGATCTTGGAGCTGCCGAAACCGGTCGTCGCCGTGGTCGACGGACACGTCCGGGGCGGCGGCATGGGGCTGGTGGCCGCGGCGGACATCGCCGTGGCAGGGCCGAATGCGAGCTTCGCGCTGCCCGAGGCGCGCCTCGGCGTGGCGCCTGCGGTCATTTCGCTCACCGTCCTGCCGAGGCTGGACTCCCGCTCGGCGAGCCGGTACTTCCTCACCGGCGAGGCCTTCGGCCCGGCGGAGGCGCAACGGATCGGCTTGGTCACCGCTGGCTCCGGCGACGCGGGCGAGCAGCTCGCAGCGTTCAAGGGAGCGTTGGCCAAGGGGTCTCCGCAGGGTTTGGCGGAGTCCAAGCGCCTCGCGAACGCCCACATGCTGGAGCGTTTCGCGGCGTTGCCCGATTTGGCGGCGCTCTCCGCGCGGCTCTTCGGCACCGGCGAGGCGCAGGAGGGCATTGCGGCGTTCTTCCAGAAGCGAGAGCCACAATGGGTGTTGCGCGGCTAACGAACCAGATTCAACGTGTCGGACGCTATACTTTGCGCAGAATGTCTACCACAATACGTATGCAGCCAAGCGGTGATCTCCGAACGCGCCAAGAGGCGGAGCGGGCCGATGGCAAGTAGCAGATCTGGTTCGAAAGGCGTCCCTCGGGCAGAGCGGGAAGTCTTGATCTTGGACGCGGCGGCATTGGAGTTCAGCCAGCGCGGGTACGCGGGGACCACGCTCGCGCAGGTCGCCGAGCGGGCGGACATCTCCAAGCCGCTGATCCACGCGTACTTCGACTCCAAAGAGGGCTTGTACTGCGCCTGCGTGCGCCGTGCGGGGGAGGAGGTCACCAGCCGCATCGCGGAGGTGCTCGCGAAGCCGCCCGCGTCGGTGATCGACAAAGCCGTCGACGTCCTGCACTCGATGTACGTCGCCCTCGAGCCCCGCCCGTACGACTGGAAAGTCCTGCTCGACACGACGCTCCCGGCGGGCAGCGCGGCGGAGGAGGCTTCGCTGCATTACCGCAAGCTGCTCATCAGGCAGGGCGCGGCCGCGCTTTCCGGCAGGTACTCCGACGAGTTGGACGACCCGAAGGACCTGTCCGCCCTCGTGTACGTGTGGACCAACGTCGTGACCGCGATGGTGAACTGGTGGCTGCGCAATCCGGACCAGAGCGCGCAGCAGATGACTGAACGGAGCGGACGGATCTTCGCGCTGCTCACTTCCTGAGCGTTCACGACAGGTTATTTGACAGTGCAGTCAAATCACTGTTAGCCTCGCCACACGGCGCGCGCTGTGGCCGCGCGCCGGTCCGTCGAGAGCGCTTCAGAGGATCTGACCATGGCTTCTTCCACGAATATCGAGCCGCAGGGCGAGCCTCTGCCGAACAAGGCGTTGCGGGCCGTGGCCCGCGTGGTGGTCGATCGCGGCCTCCCGCTGATCGACCGTCGGATCGAGGAGTCGGCCCGGCCGTTCGCCAGGCCCGACATTTTCAAGCCCTACTCGAAGTCGAGGCGGGTGGCCTGGACGCACTACGGCGTGTTCGTCCCGCTGCTGCCCGAGCCGTACCGGTACCTGAACACGATGACGCTCATCGGCGCCACCGGCACCACGGTGTTCGACAACGACTACCTCGCCGCTCCCGACGCCCGCGACACGGCCACCGTGCTCTCCTCGACCGCATTCGGGGACCAGCACCACTATCGCGCCTATGACGCGAGCGCGGACTGCTCGTTCGCCGAGGACGGCTCGCAACTGGCGTGGGGCGAGGATTTGACGATCACGTCGGACTATCCGTCGTTCACCGTCAGGGGCCGTTACGGGAAGTTCACGGTCGACTTGGCCGTCACCGCGACCGACCAGGTCTCCTGGTTCGTCCGGACCCCGATCTACGATCATCTGAGCCTCTTGGCCACCTTCGCGGGCACGATCGCGGACCACACCGGCGTCGTCGAGGTCGGCGGGCTCTGCACCGTCGAGTACGCCAAATGCGCGTCGCCGCAGGCGTTGTCCCGCAAGCCGTTGCCGCCGTCGCTGAAGCTCCCGGTGGACTTCTTCACCTACCAGATCGTCAACCTCGACGAGCGGACCCAGCTCTTGCTCACCGATGTCCGGGCGGACGGGGCGGTCGCCGCTCGGCTCGCGCATATCCGGACCGTCGGCGGCCAGGCCTGCGTCTACCAGGATGTCGACTTCGAGGTGCTCGCCTATCGGGACGAGCCCGCCATTGACGAGCGCGGGCGGCGGATGCGCGTTCCCGAGCGCATCCGGTGGACCGTCCGCGACGGGGGCGAGGAGATCGTGCGCTTCGAAGCATCGGTCGACTCGCCGCTGCGCTACGGGCACGGCCGAGGCTATGTCGGCGCGTACGCCTACAACGGGAGCTGGGCGGGCCGCCTTGTCTCGGGGAGCGGCTACCTCGAATGGGTCGACTGCAGGCCCGAGGGCGAAGGCTCCGGCAAGGGCGGGGGCGGCGTAGGCGCGGCACTGTTTGAACCGATCATTCTAGAATGATCGGTTCAAACAGTGCTACGCTCTCTGCATGGCCGGGCCGTTCGGCTGGAGAAGGAGCGTGTCCACTATGGCGATCAGCGACATCAAAGAGTTCGCCCACCTGACGGAAGCCGACATGGCGGCCATCGGGTTGGAGCTCGACGCGATCCGCGCGGACGTCGAACGCTCGCGAGGGGAGCGCGACGCGCGCTACATACGCGGCACGATCCGTTTCCAGCGGGCACTGGAGCTGGCGGGCAGGGCCGCGCTCGTCGGCAGCCGCAGGCGCGGCCTCTGGTGGTTCGGGACGGCTGTGCTCGGTCTCGCGAAGATCGTCGAGAACATGGAGATCGGCCATAACGTCATGCACGGGCAGTGGGACTGGATGAACGACCCCGAGATCCACTCCTCCGCGTGGGAATGGGACAACGTGAGCGTGTCGGCGCACTGGCGGCACAACCACAACCACTTGCACCACAAGCACACGAACATCCTCGGCCTCGACGACGACATCGGCTACGGCGTGGTCCGGGTGACCCGCGACGAGCCGTGGCAGCGCAAGCACCTCTTCAATGTCGTGTGGCATGCCTTGCTGACCCCGTCCTTCGAGTGGGGCGTGGCGCTGCAAGGCGTGAGCTTCGGGGAGAAGCTCCCGGAGGCCAAGGCGAAGATCCGCCAGTTGCGGAGCAAGGTGGGCCGCCAGCTCGCGAAGGACTACCTGCTGTTCCCCGCGCTCGCCGGGAAGGCGTTCCGCAGGACGCTCACCGCGAACTTCGCGGCGAACCTGGTCCGGAACGTGTGGGCGAACGCGACCATCTTCTGCGGACATTTCCCCGACGGCGCCGAGAAGTTCACGCAGGCCGAGGCCGAGGACGAGACTCGGGGCCAGTGGTATCTGCGGCAGCTGCTGGGCTCGGCGAATTTCGACGCGGGCCGGGCGCTGGGCTTCCTGAGCGGACACCTGTCGCACCAGATCGAGCACCATTTGTTCCCGGACTTGCCGAGCAACCGCTATCACGAGATCCAGCGCCGGGTCCGGGCCCTGTGCGAGAAATACGACCTCCCGTACACCACGGGACCGTTCCTCAAGCAGTACTTGGTCACATGGCGGACGATCGCGAAGCTCTCGTTGCCGGACCGCTTCCTGCGCGCCACCAGCGACAACGCCCCGGAGACCTCGTCCGAGCTGCGCTTCCGGGCCCACGGCGGCCCCGCTGGGCCCACAGCCGACCCCGTCACCGGCGCCCGGCGCGGCCTCCGGTCCGCGTATGCCGCCGCCAAACGCTCCTGGAAGGGCGCGCGGTCCGCCGCCGCCGTCTCGTGAAGACGCTCACCACCGCCGAATTGCCCAAAGCCCTGGAAGGGAAGTATTGACCGTGGATATTCAGACAGAGCTCCTGCACGAGCTGGAGCCCGTTGTCGCCGAGAACTTGAACCGGCATTTGTCGGCGGCGCGGCCCTGGCTGCCCCATGACTACGTGCCGTGGAGCCGGGGGCGCGACTTCGCGTTCCTCGGCGGCGAGGACTGGCGCCCCGAAGACTCGCCGCTCGACCCTGTCGCCAAGGTGGCGTTGACCCTCAACCTGCTCACCGAGGACAATTTGCCCTCCTACCACCGCGAGATCGCCACACGATTCGGCAGGGACGGGGCATGGGGCACATGGGTGGGGCAGTGGACGGCGGAAGAGGGCCGTCACAGCATCGCCCTGCGCGACTACCTCGTCGTCACGCGCGGGGTCGATCCCGTGGCGCTGGAGCAGATGCGCATGGAGCACACCGTCGCCGGGTACGACTCCGGGGACAAGACTCCGCTGCAGGCGCTGGCGTACGTGTCGTTCCAGGAGCTCGCGACACGGGTGTCGCACCGCAACACCGGCAAAGCGTCCGGCTGTCCGCTCGCGGACCAGCTGCTGGCGCGCGTCGCGACGGACGAGAACCTGCACATGGTGTTCTACCGCAATCTCATGGCCGCGGCTTTGGAGATCAATCCCGACGCCGCGATGCGAGCGATCTGCGACGAGGCCGTCGGCTTCCGGATGCCGGGGATCGGCATGGCCGACTTCGCGAAGAACTCGATCCTGATCGCGAAGGCCGGGATCTACGACCTGCGCATCCACCACGACGACGTGCTGCAGCCGGTGCTCCGCTTCTGGCGCGTCTTCGAAAGGTCCGACTTCGGGGCGGAAGGCGAGCAGGCCCGCGACGAGCTCACGCGATTCCTCGGCCTCCTCGACGAGCGCGCCAAATACTACGAGGAGAAAGCCCTCGCGCGGGCCCAAAGCGGCACGGTGGCGTGACCAGCTCTGAGCGATCTCGGGACCGCTAGCGCAGGCCAGGGCTCCCCGTAGTCCCGAGCTTCCCGGCCCGCTGGCTTCGACGTTACGACCGTCCCTGCGCTCTCGGCGCAGCACTGCGACGAGGCCGCCCGGTGTTGTGAGCACGGGCCGATGCGGCCGGAGTAGTATTGGCCCATGACGGTGAGAATCTTTGCCCTGGTCGTGGCCGCATTCGCTCCGGCAGCGAGCGCCTCAGCGGAACCCCCGTGGCATTCGACGTGGTGCAAGATGTTCCTCTCAGAAGACCCTGTGACGCAGTACGCGGTGATCGATAGGCTTATTGCGAGCAAACGGACGAATTTCCAAGACGGAGACCGGTTCCAGGCCCTGTCCCAGGCGAAGTCGGGGTGCAGAAGCGATCCCATGCTGATGGTCGAGGACGTCCTTGGCTTCCACTAGTGCGGCTCTCTCGCCTTCTGCCTGACGGGGGCGGCGCTTCGAAGACGGCTGCTCCGCTGGTCCCGGGGTGACGGCCGCATTGGCCCGTTCGGCGCGACACGCGCGCGAATCGGTCGAGTTTGGAGTTGATGGCGCGTCGGTCGAGCCTGACGGCGGTCTGCTCGGTTCGGGGTTGATCGTGCGCGTCAGCGGCGGGAGCCACCGCCGTTTGCCGCTTCCCGCTCGCGGGTGCCTTCGACGATTCGGCGATGGTTGAGGAGGGCGTCCTCCCAGTTGGTGGCGTACCAGTCTTCCCCGCGATGCGGATCGGCCTCGCTGATGCGGGATGTTGGGAATAGTCGGTCGCGGGTTTGCTGGATCCCCACGTACACGTAGCCCTCCCAGCGGGTCCACACCGTGTGCTGCCCGATCTTCTCGCTGACGGAATAGCGTTTGAAGTACTCGCCAGTTCGGTCGCTGAGCTCTTCCCACCGGGCCACGCTGATCGCGTTGCCCTCCGCGTCGAGCGCGAGCAGTTGTTCCGGTTCGCCGCCCATACGCTTATGTTAGGGCGAGATGTGACAGCATGACGTGTTCTATCGCCATGTTGCGCCGGGTCTCGCCGAAAAACTGTGGGCAGAGCCTGCGCGCTCCACGAAACAGGGCTACGGGCAAACGGGCACGACGAGTGCCAATAGTGAATATCCCCTGTTCAGGGGCATGGCGGAGACGGAGGGATTTGAACCCTCGGCCCGGTTACCCGGGCAACACATTAGCAGTGTGTCCCATTCGGCCGCTCTGGCACGTCTCCATCGCTATAGCGACTGGGGAGTCTACCTGTTCCCTGGACGCTGTGTCCATTCTGATCCCGGCGCGCACGTGTCCGGGCGGCTCTCGCCCTTCCGGCGCAACGAGGATCCGGCCAGGGGTTCGGTACACTGGCCGGCATCGATAGCGACCGCCATCCTTGGGCCGAGCCGGGCGGGCCGCCGCCGGAGGCTCGGGAGACAAAGGAGACGACCATGGTCCTCGGCATGGCGGAGCCGCTGCTCGGGCCCGGTCCTCTCGCGTCGTCCGGCCCGCGGGCACAGCTGCGATGAGCCTGAGCTTCAGCCTCGCAGGGAGGCTGCCCGACGAGCGGGGCAGGGCGGGCGTGGTCCGCACCCCGCACGGCGACATCGAGACTCCCGCGTTCATCCCGGTGGGCACGGCCGCCGCGGTGAAGACCGTGCCTCCGAGCCTTGTCGCGGGGCTCGGGGCGCAGGCGGTGCTGGCCAACGCCTACCACCTCTATTTGCGTCCTGGGCCGCAGCTCGTGGCGGAAGCGGGCGGCGTCGGCGCGTTCATGGGCTGGCGGGGGCCGACGTACACCGACTCCGGCGGCTTCCAGGTCCTCTCCCTCGGCTCGGGCCACCGCAAGATCCTCGCCATGGACACGAAGGAGCTCGGCGCGGACCAAGTGATCGCGAGACCGGAGGAGCGTCTGGCGAAGGTGGACGAGGACGGGGTGACGTTCAAATCCCATATCGACGGCTCGCGGCATCGGTTCACCCCCGAGGTGTCGATCTCCGTCCAACGCGACATCGGCGCGGACATCATCTTCGCCTTCGACGAGCTGACCACCCTGCTGCACAGCGAGGAGTACCAGTGCTCCTCGGTCGACCGCACGCTGCGCTGGGCGCGGCGCTGCCTCGCCGAGCACAACCGGACACAGGGCGTGGCGGCTGCGACCGGGGCGCCGCAGTCGTTGTGGGCGGTGGTGCAGGGGGCGCAGTACGAATATCTGCGCAGGCGCTGCGCGAAGGAGCTCGTCGCGATGAGCGAGGCGGACGAGGCCGAGGGCGGCGTCGGGTTCGGCGGGTTCGGCATCGGGGGCGCCATCGCCAAAGAGCGGCTCGGCGAGATCATCGGCTGGTGCGCCGAGGAGCTGCCCGAGCACAAGCCCCGGCACGTGCTCGGCATCGGGGAGCCCGACGACCTTTTCGCGGCCGTCGAGTCGGGCGGGGACACCTTCGACTGCGTCTCGCCGACCCGCCTCGCCCGGAACGGCGTGGTGTTCGGCTGGGACGGGCGCTACCACGTCACGAACGCGCGGTTCAAGCGCGACTTCCGCCCGCTGGACGAGGGGCTGGAGAACTCGTCCAGCTCGTTCACCCGCGCCTACATCCACCACTTGTTCAAGATCCGCGAGCCGCTCGCGGGCACGTTGGTGAGCGTGCACAACTTGAGCTTCTTGGTGACGCTCATGGCCAGGATGCGGTCCGCGATCCTCGAGGGCCGCTACGAGGAGTACAAAGCGCAGACGCTCGGCCGGTATTACGCGAAGCGCTGAGCCGAAGGATACGAGAGTCCGGGGATCAGACCAGTCTGCCGTCGATGGCGGCTAAGGCCCTCGTGAGCTCGTCGCCTTCGAGGGTCTCGTTGACGAGCTCGCGCAGCTGCGTCTCGGCGCCGGCCTCGACGACGGTCTGCGCGAAACGGGTCATGCGCTCGTCGTCCAGCCGCTCCATGAGCAGCGTCGCGAGTCTGCGGCGGCTCTCAAGCGAGATCCTGGTGAGCGAGGAGAACCCGGCCAGGATCGTCTCGGCCTTGCCGGTGCCGAAGCTGTCCACGATGGACAGGAGCCGCTCCTGCGGCAGCGCGGCGAGCAGTTCCTCCAACTTCTGCGAGTCGGTGGTGTAGGCGAGGGTGCGGGCGATCGCCTCGCGGTCGTCCACCTCGCGCTCCACGGCGAGCAAGAGCTCCACCGGGGCCTGCTCCATCAACACTGCGGCCGAGGCGTAATGGCCGTCTGCGAGCAGGCGGCGCAGGGCCGGGGCCCACACGCGGACCGGCACCTCTTTCGAGAGCGTCGGCACCGCCCTCGGGTCGAGGTAGCGCAGCGTCTGCGCGACGAACGGCACGCGCAGCCTGCGCAGGAGGCCGTTGAGCCGGTGGGCGTGGTCTTTGGCGAGCGAGTTCGCGACCGCCGCGGAGACCACGGGCCCGACGACTTTCTCGGCGAGCGTGGCGATCACCGGGTCCGGGACGATCGGCGCGGCCTTGCCGATCATGGCGACCTGCTTCTCCTGCGAGTCGAACTTGAGGTCCGAGACCCGCATCCGCAGCTGGGCCAGGTTCTCCGGGCCGAGCCGTTCGAGGTGGGCAATCTTCTCCGGGGCAACGCCGAGCAGGTCGGCGAGCAGATGGATCTGCGCTGTCGCGACGAAGTCGCTCATCCTTGGTCTCCTTAAGCCTTCGTCCGAGGTCTCAGTTGCGGAAAACGGGTCAGTTGAAGAACATCGCCCGCACCGGGATGCGGATGAAGAACGGCAGGTTGTCCAGGGCCGTCATCGCGGCCTCGTGCAGTTGCTCGTGGTCTCGGCCCTGGGCCTCGAGCACCATGATCCGCAGCTGGCGGGCTTCCTCGTCGGTGAGCTGGTCCAAAAATTCCAGGCCGCCGCCCAATGTCTCCCGCAGCCGCGCCGTGCTCTCGCTCAAGGATCCCTGCCGTTCTCTGTCGATCGGTCCGCGCGGTTCGCGCTGTGGCTCAGACTAGCGGCGCGGATGCGCCATCAAACTCTCATACGAGGTGGCGTATGTCAAAACGGCTTGCGGTGGGGCAGGATAGAAGGCATGGCACTTGCCGCGCCGTTCGCGCCGATGCTCGCCAAGGCCGCCGAAGCGGCGCCCGAGCAGGACGACCCGCCGTGTTGGAGCTACGAGCCGAAATGGGACGGGTTTCGGGGAGTCGTGTTCTGGGACGGCGAGTCGGTCGTGATCGGCTCGCGCGGCGAGAAGGAGCTCACCCGGTATTTCCCGGAGCTGTGCGACGCGCTGGCGCGGGCATTGCCCACGCCATGCGTGCTCGACGGCGAGATCGTCGTGCCGGTGCTCGAAAACGGCCGGGCCCGCCTGGACTGGGAGGCGCTCTCGGCCCGGATCCACCCGGCGGCAAGCCGGATCAAGCTGCTCGCCGAGGCCACGCCAGCCCATTTCGTGGCCTTCGACCTGGTGGAGGAGGACGGGACGGAGCTGCTGGACGAGCCGTTCGCCGTCCGTCGCGAGCGGCTTGAGGCCCTTTTCCGGCCGACGGAGACAGTCCATCTCTCGTCCGCGACGACGGACGGGGCGCTTGCCGCGAGCTGGCTCGCCGAATTCGAGGGCGCGGGGCTCGACGGCGTGGTCGCCAAGCGCCTCGACGGGCCGTACCGGCCGGGCAAGCGGGACATGGTGAAGGTGAAGCACGCCCGGACGGCGGACTGCGCGGTCGTCGGCTACCGCCCGCACCAAAAAGGAGTCGGCGTGGGCTCGCTCATGCTGGGCCTCTTCGAAGACGGCGAGTTCCGCCTGGTCGGGGGAGCAGGCTCGTTCTCGAACCAGATGCGCGAGGAGCTCCTCGCGACGCTTCGCCCGTTGGAGACCGGCGAGGAGGCTTCGGGGGAGGCCAACCGGTGGAAGAAGGCCGAGCAGGCGAAATACGTGCCGGTGCGCCCAGAGCTGGTGGTCGAGGTCGCATACGACCAGATGCAAGGCCGACGTTTTCGCCACGCCGTCACTTTCCTGCGGTTCCGGCCCGACCGCGAGCCGCAGAGCTGCGGATTCGACCAGCTGGCCGCGCCAAAGCGCTACGACGTGCGGCAGATCTGGGCTGACGCGCCCGCCGACGGGCCGGGGGCGAGCTGATGCCGAGCAAAACGCCCGCCGAGGAGATCGATGTCGAGGGGATCGCGGTGCGCCTGTCGAACCCCGACAAGGTGTACTTCCCCGAGCTTGGAGCCAGGGGCTCGAAACGCGCCCTGTTCGAGCACTACCGGAAGCTGGCGGCCGGGGACGGCCCGATCCTGCGCGCCTTGCGCGGCAGGCCGGTCAACCTGCAGCGCTTCCCCGACGGGATCGAGGGCGAGGCGATCTATCAGAAGCACGCCCCGAAGGGGAAGCCCGACTATGTCCGAACCGCGCAGGTGACCTTCCCGTCGGGGCGGCACGCGGACTCGGTGGTGGCGGAGCGTCCGGCGGATGTGCTGTGGGCGGTGAACCTCGGCACGGTGGCGTTCCATCCGTGGCCGTGCCACGTCCCCGACACGGAGCACCCCGACGAGCTGCGGGTGGACCTCGACCCGCAGCCGGGGACGACGTTCGACGACGCGCGCCGGATCGCGCTCGACGTGCTGCGCCCCCTGCTCGGCGAGTTCGGCCTTGCCGGAGTCCCGAAGACCTCCGGGGGGCGCGGCCTGCACGTCTTGATCCCGATCCAGCCGCGCTGGGAGTTCGCCGACGTGCGCCGAGCCGGTATCGCCCTGGCGCAGGAGGTGGTGCGGCGCAGCGCCGACAAGGCGACCCTCTCCTGGTGGAAGGAAGAGCGGGGCGAGCGGATCTTCATCGACTACAACCAGAACGCGCGGGATCGGACCCTGGCCGCGCCGTACTCGGTCCGCGCGACTCCGAACGCCACCGTCTCGATGCCGTTGAGCTGGGAAGCGCTCGAAAAAGCCGAGCCGGGAGACTTCACAATCACCAGCGCCGCCGACTACGCGCTCGGCGAGCCCGACCCCTTCGCGGGCTGCGAGCCAGGCTCCCTTGAGCAGCTGTTGGCGCAGGAGACCCCGCTTTTGCCCTACCCGCCGCAGTACCCGAAGATGCCGGACGAGCCGAAGCGGGTCCAGCCGAGCAAGGACAAGGACCGCCGACGGCCCTGACGGCGGTCTGCCGCGTTGTCGGCTCCCGTTTAGTCCTCGCGCTGCGCGATGCTGCGCGCGTACCGGGTGCCAACGACGAGGAGCAGGAGCCCCACCGCGATGAAGGCGACGACTCGGATCATGCCGTCCAGCCGGGACAGGTCGAAGAGGAAGAGCTTGGCCACAGAAGCCGCGGCGAGGACGAGCCCGACGCCTGCGGCGGCCCTGCCGGGCAGTCTGAGCTGCCGAGCGTTCAAGAGGACGGCGGTGGCCACGACCATCCAAAGGATGGTGGCGATCGCGTGGCCGACGACGAAACCGCTTTGCCCGCCGAAGAGCAGCACGCCTGCGGGCACGATCGCCGCAGTGGTCAGATACAGCGTCCACGCGCCTGCCGCGACGAGCAGCCAGTTCTCCCGGTGGGTCGCTTCGTCCCGCACGGAGCGGCCCGCCCATGCGCCTATCGCCCCGGCGACGGCGAGCACGGCGGCCACCATCGTGAGCACGACGGACGGGCTCGTCCTGCTCGCCGTCCAGTCCGAGTCGAGCAACGCTGCGGGCGGCATGAGGGGGAACGTGCCGAGCCAGCCGAACGCGCTGAACACGAGCCCGATGCGGTAGGAGAGCTTCGAGCCCGCCTGGCGCGCCACGGCGAAATAGCCGAGCGCCGAGAGGAGGAGCGTGAGGGGGAGCAGCCGCTCGGCCGATCCCGTGACGCTCGCGCTGAAGACTGCCAACGCGGCGACGAGCGAGGCGCTGGCGCGCAAGTGGGGGGTCGCGGAGCGCGCGAAGACGAGGAGAGCTGCCATAGCAGCCGCCAGCGCCAGCGCGAAAACCACACTCGGCCAGCGCGAGAGGACGCCCCAGCCGCACAGCAGCGGCGCGGCGGACACGCCGACGAGGACGGACGAGGTGATGTCCGTGCTCGTGCGGCGCTGCAGGAGCAACGCGGCGAGCACGGCGAAGCCGAGGCCGGCCACGCCCACCGCCAGCACGCCGAGCGCGCGCAGCCCGTCTCGGTCGTGCGGGGGGATCGAGAAGGCCAGATGGAGCAGCGCTCCGACCCCGGGGACGACGCTCAAGGCGTGCAGCCTCGGCCAGTTGTGGCCGAGGAGCGGGACGAACGCGGCGACACGCAGCACGAGGTAGAACTCGGCGAGCGGCAGCGTCACGCCTCGGGTCAGCACCGGGGCCAGCACGGCCACGCCGATCACCACGAGCAGGCCCAAGATCTCGGAGGCCCAGCGGCGGGAGAAGGCGAGCCCGCCGCCCGCGACCCCGAACGCCAAGACGAGACCTGCTTCGGGCGGCAGCCAATGGTAGATCCCGACCATGGCGATCACGTCGAGATATCCTGCGGCGACGCCCGTCGCGACCAGCGCCTCCGCGCCGATCCGGCCGCCGGGCAGCTCGCGCACCCGCACTCCTGCGAAGCACAGGGCCGCGGCGAGCGCGACGCCCATGCCCACCCGCACCTCTGGCCGGAGCATGCCCGCGCGCGCCGCGAGCACGAGCAGCAGGACGACGCCAGCCAGCGTGACGCCTGCCCCGGCGACGGCGAGCACTTTGCTCACGACCGCCTCGCGCTGCCACCACGGCGTGCGGTCTTTGGGAGCCCGTGGCCGCAGCGCCTGCTGGGGCGCTGGTCGCGCCCAAGGCGGGGGCGGGGGCGGCGGCACGAATGGGGGCGGCGCGAATTGGGGCACAGGCTGCGGCCACGGCTGCGGCGCGGGCGGCTGCATGGGCCACGGGTTCTGGGGCGCTGCGGGCTGGGGCGCTGCAGGCACGGGCGGCGGTTGCGATTGTTGGGGTTGCGCGGGCGGCGGGGCGGGCGAGGGCGCGGCTTCGGCGAGCGCTTCGCGCAACGCGGCGAGCTCGCCCGCGGCCTCGGCGAGATGCACGCTGACGACCTGGAATCGCCGAGCTAGCTGGTCAAGGATTTCATCTGCCCCACTCATGGGACAAATCTAAACCCTAGACGAATTTAAACCAACGCTTGGCCGCCCAAGCGAGGGCAACGGCCCACACCGCGAGGACCACGACGCAGAACACGTCCACTCGGAGCTGCAGCGCCGCGCCGAGGGCCGAGGCGAGCGCTTCGGAGGGGACCAGCTTGAGCAGCCAGCTGTGCCAGCCCGGCGCGCTGGAGAGGGCGAGGCCGCAGACTCCGAGCATGAGGAACCACAGCACGTTCGCCCCGGCCAGCACGATCTCCGCCTTGACGGCCCCGCCGAGCAGGAGCCCGCCCGAGGCGAACGCGGCGGTGCCGAGCGCCAGCGCGGGCGCGGCGAGGAGCAGCCCCTCGACGGAGGGCCGCCAGCCGAGGAGCAATGCGACCGCCCCGATCACGGCGGACTGCAGGGCGACGACGACCACCACGGCGAGGACTTTGCCCGCGATGAGCGTCCCCCTGCCCACCGAGGTCGCGGCATAGCGCTTCAGCGCGCCGTAGCGCCGGTCGAAGGCCACGGCGATGGCCTGCCCGGTGAACGCGCTCGACACCACGGCCAACGCCATCACCACGGGGGCCACCCGGTCGATCGTGGCCCAGCCGACCGAGCCGAGCGGCAGCACGTCGATGCCGACCAGGAGCATCACCGGGATGAACAGGTTCAGCAGCAGCTGCTCCCCGTGCCGGAGGAACAGCACGAGCTCGAACTTGGTCTGCGCGGCCAGCGCGCGGCCCAAGGGGCTCGGCTTCGGGTCCGGCGCGAAGGTGCCGGGCGGGAACGCGGTCACTTGGCCTCCGTGAGTTCGAGGAACACGTCTTCGAGCCTGCCGCCCTGCACACGCAGCGAGTTGGCGAGCACGTCGTGCTCGGCGAGCCAGGCGGCGAGTTCGGCGACCCGTGCCGGGGTCACCTCGCCGTCGATGGCGTACTCGCCGGGGCGCAGCTCCTGCCAGCTGTGCTGCGGCCAGCGCGCGACCAGCCCGCCGAGGTCGACCCCGGCCTGCGCGGTCAGCCGCAGCCGGGCCCGGCGCGCGGTCTCGACCAGCTCGGCGGGGGTGCCCGAGGCGATCGCCTTGCCTTTCGCGACGATCACCACCCGGTCCGCGAGGTACTCGGCCTCCTCGATGAGGTGCGTGGTGAGCAGCACGGTGACCCCGTCGGCTTTCAGCCGTTCGACGAGGTCCCACACCAGTCTGCGGGCGTGCACGTCCAGCCCGGCGGTCGGCTCGTCGAGGAAGACCAGCTCGGGTTTGCCGATGAGGGCGCAGGCCAGGGAGAGGCGCTGCTGCTGGCCGCCGGAGAGCCGCCGGAAGGAGGTGAGCTTCGCGTCGTCGAGCCCGAGGACGCGGAGCAGCCAGTCCGGGTCGTGCGGATCGGCGAACTGCGCCGCTGCGAGCCGCAACAGCTCGCCCGCCTTCGCTCCCGGGTACCCGCCCCCGCCTTGGGGCATGAAGCCGACTCTGGAGGAGTCGTCGCGGGGGTCGCCGCCCAGCACCTCGACCACGCCCTCGTCGGGGGCGGTGAGGCCTTGGCAGAGCTCCACGGTGGTGGTCTTCCCCGCTCCGTTGGGGCCGAGCAGGGCCAGCACCTCGCCGCGTGGGACGACGAGGTCCAGGCCGTTCACGGCGACGGTGGCTCCGAAACGTTTGACCACGCCGGTCAGTCGCACTGCGTCGTTCATGATGTCTCTATCCTGCGCCCCGCCCGGTTCCGGCACGCGGACCAGGGCTCGGTCAACCACTTCCACCCGAACACCAGCCCGCCGAGCGCGACCGCTGCCGCGATCCCCGTTGTCTGGCCGAAGAGCAGGATGAACGGCAGGGAGAAGCCGCCGCTGGGGTAGGCCATGAAGCTCAGCACTGTGATGATGACGACGAGCGCCTTGCGGTGCTCCGCGCGCACCACCCAGGCGGACAGCGGCACGAGCGCCCACAGGGCGTACCAGGTGTGGATGGTGGGCAAGAGGGCGACCACGATGGTGAACGCGACCCCGATCCCGCCGATCGGGTGGATCCGTCCCTGCAACGTCTTGAAAAGCAGCCAGCCGACCGCGCAAGAAGCCGCGAGGGTGGTGAGCGCCCAAGTGACCGCGAGGACCGAAGTGGTGTGGTTGCCCAGGCCGACGAACTCGCCGAGATAGCCGGTGAGCCTGGCGACGACGGTCGGCGGGGACAGCCAGTTCAGGGTCTTCGTCGCCGCGTTGAGCGTGTGCGTCCATTCGAAGCCATGCCCGGCGGCCCGGTTCAGGAGCAGCGTGACCGCGAGCGAGACGAGGCCGAAGGCTCCTCCGACGACGCCGACCGCGAGCGCCCGTTTGAGCAGGCCCGCGCCTGCGGGGGCGGCCTTGGCCGCGAGCTGGACCCCGACGAAGCCGAGGGCGAGCTCCGCGGGCAGCTTCACCATCGCGGCGGCGGTGATGACGACCGCTCCGGCGAGGACTTCGGCGAGGGCGCGGCGCGCGGGCCAGTCCGCCGCGCCGTGGAGGCTGAGCTCGACCCCGACGAGCATGAGGCCGATCATGAGGGAGTCGTTGTGCGTCCCCGAGACGAGGTGCAGGAAGATGAGGGGGTTGAGCGCCCCGAGCCAGAAGGCTTTGGCCTCGTCCACCCCGCAGCGCCGCGCCAGACGGGGCAGCGCCCAGAGGATCATGGCGACTCCCGCGAGCGCGACCAGCCGGTGAACGAGCACCGCGGCCACGACGTGGTAGCCCGTCGCTTGGGCGATGAACTTGCTGATGACGAGGAAGAGCGGCCCGTACGGGCTTGGGGTGTCCTGCCAGATGGTCGGCACGGAGCGGACGAAGACGTCGGTGTGCCCGAGCGCGTCGGCGGGGCCGTAGCGATACGGGTCGAGCCCCCGGTTCGCGCCCATCCCGTGCGCGAGGTAGGAGTACACGTCCTGGCTGAACATCGGCGGCGCGAGGACGAGCGGCGCGGCCCAGAGCACCGCGACCCGGCGCAAGACGCCGATGCCGCCGACGTCCGTTTGCTGGGCCAGCAGGACGCGCCCGAGCAGGAGCCAGGCCAGAACGAGGACCGCCAGGCCGACGAACACCATGGTCGCGGAGGCGGCGAGGGTCCGCTCGAAGAGCCCGAACAGCCGCACTCCGCGCACGGGGTCTTGGAGGACGGGCTGCGCGCCGACGCCGAGCCCGCCGAGGGCGATCAGGATCGATCCAGCCGCTCCGAACTGCCGGATGAGGGCGAATCGGTCGGAGCTGGAGGCGAAAGGCACGCGGGTAGCCTAACGTGCGCGGCGGCTATCGCCGACCCGCTCGGCGCCATCGGTGGATTGTTTCCCCGCCTGCTCGGCCTTCTCGCAGTGTCTTCTCGCACACTGCGGGCGCGGATCGGCGGTTGTTTTCGCCAAGTCGGCAGCTCGGGCGAACTGGCGAAAAAGTGAGCATAGCCTTACCTTGCTGGCGGACGCTCTGTATTTGCGACACACTTGTGTTATGAAAAAGGTCGGCCTGGAAGCTCCGGAGGAGCCCGTGGTCGCGGGCTCCCCGTCGCAGCACGAGGTCGGCGTGACCCGGCGGGCCATCGTGCGCCTGCTCGCGCAGCACGGCTCGCTGACCGCCCCGGCGATCGCGGAGCATCTGGCGCTCTCCACGGTCGGGGTCCGCCGCCATCTGGTCGAGCTGGTCGAATCGGGCGACGCGGTCGTCGTGCAGCGCAAGCCGAAGGCGGGGCGCGGCAGGCCGCCCAAGGTGTACCAGCTCACGCCGCAGGGACAGGACCGGCTCGGCAACGCGTACGACGAGCTCGCGCAACTCGCGTTCCGGGAGCTGCGCGAGCTCGGCGGCGAAGCCGCGGTCGCCCTGCTCGCGCGGAAGCGGGCGGGCGCGATGCTGTCGGGGATCGGCCTCGACGCGCCGGACTTCCGGGCGGCGGACGCGCAGGCCAAGGTGGAGCTCCTCGCGCAAGCCCTCACCTCGTCGGGCTATGCGGCCTCGACGACCCGGGTCGCCTCCGGCGTGCAGCTGTGCCAGCACCACTGCCCGGTCTCGCACGTCGCGGCGGACTTCCCGGCGCTGTGCGAGGCGGAGACGGCGGCGTTCAGCGAACTGCTCGGCACGCATGTGCAGCGGTTGGCGACCATCGCGCAGGGCAACTGCGTGTGCACGACCCACATCCCAGTCAATCAAGGCGTCCCAGTGAAAGAGGAGATCTCATGACCCAGGAACTCGCGAAGGAAATCCTTGCTCCCAGCCAAGACGAAGTCATCGCGTCGCTCGGCAATTACGACTACGGCTGGGCAGACGCGGACGTCGCGGGAGCCGCGGCGCGGCGCGGCCTCTCCGAAGATGTCGTCGCGGACATCTCGGCGAAGAAGGGCGAGCCGGAGTGGATGCTCCAGGCGCGGCTGAAGGCGCTGGCCATCTTCAACCGCAAGCCCATGCCCTCCTGGGGCGGCGACCTGTCGGGCATCGACTTCGACAACATCAAGTACTTCGTCCGGTCGAGCGAGAAGCAGGCCGCCAGCTGGGAAGACCTGCCTGCCGACATCAAGAACACCTACGACCGGCTCGGCATCCCCGAGGCGGAGAAGAAACGCCTCGTCGCCGGGGTGGCCGCGCAGTACGAGTCCGAAGTGGTCTACCACTCGATCCGGGAGGACCTCGAGCAGCAGGGCGTCGTGTTCCTCGACACGGACACCGCGCTCAAGGAGCACCCGGACGTCTTCCGCGAGCACTTCGGCACGGTGATCCCGGCGGGGGACAACAAGTTCTCCGCCCTCAACACCGCGGTCTGGTCCGGCGGGTCGTACATCTACGTCCCCAAGGGCGTGCAGGTGGACATCCCGCTGCAGGCGTACTTCCGGATCAACACCGAGAACATGGGCCAGTTCGAGCGCACGCTCATCATCGTGGACGAGGACGCGTACGTCCACTACGTGGAAGGCTGCACCGCGCCGATCTACAAGTCGGACTCGCTGCACTCGGCGGTGGTGGAGATCATCGTGAAGCCGGGCGGGCGCTGCCGGTACACGACCATCCAGAACTGGTCGAACAACGTCTACAACCTGGTCACCAAGCGCGCTCGGGCCGAGGCAGGCGCGACGATGGAGTGGATCGACGGCAACATCGGCTCCAAGGTGACGATGAAGTACCCCGCGGTCTGGCTGACCGGCGAGTACGCCAAGGGCGAAGTGCTCTCGCTCGCGTTCGCCGGGCCCGACCAGCATCAGGACACCGGGTCGAAGATGCTGCACCTCGCGCCGAGGACGTCCTCGAACATCGTGAGCAAGTCGGTGGCGCGCGGCGGCGGCCGCACCTCCTACCGCGGCCTGGTCAGCGTCCACAAAGGCGCGGTCGGCTCCAAGGCGACGGTGCGCTGCGACGCTTTGCTGGTGGACGACATCTCCCGCTCGGACACCTACCCGTACGTCGACATCCGTGAGGACGACGTGACGATGGGCCACGAGGCGACGGTTTCGAAGGTCAGCGAGGACCAGCTCTTCTACCTCATGAGCCGGGGTATGACCGAGGACGAGGCGATGGCCATGGTCGTTCGCGGGTTCATCGAGCCGATCGCGAAGGAGCTGCCGATGGAATACGCGCTCGAGTTGAACCGGCTCATCGAGTTGCAGATGGAAGGGGCGGTCGGTTAATGAGTGTCGTGATGGTGGTGCGCGGGTTCATCGAGCCGATCGCGAAGGAGCTGCCGATGGACACAGCGCCCTTGGAGTTGAACCGGCTCATCGAGTTGCAGATGGAAGGAGCGGTCGGTTAATGACGTTGGCACCAGTTTTGGGCGAGCGGTTCGCCTCGCGCGACCCAGAGGCTTTCCCGGCTCCGACGAGCCATGAGGAGAACTGGAAGTTCGCCCCGCTCGGGAAGATCCGACAGTTCTTCGAGCCGTTCGCCCCGGACGGGCGTTCCTCGGTCGGGGAGCCCGCCGTCCCGGCGGGCGTGCGGATCGAGACCGTCCCGCTGTCCTCGATCGCGGCCTTCGGCGCGGCGCTGACTCCGTCCGACCGGGTCTCCGCGTTCGCGATGGCGCGCGCCGAGCAGGGGCTGCACATTGTGGTGGACCCGCAGGCCCGGCTGGACGCGCCCATCGAACTGTCGCGGGTCGGGCTCGGCGGGCGCGTGTACGCGCACAACGTCGTCGAGGTCGGACCGGGGGCCGAGGCGACGCTGGTCGTCGACAACACGGGCGCCACGCAGATCGCGGCGAACCTCGAAGTCGTCGTCGGCGACGGGGCGAACGTCACGTTCGTCGTCGTGAACGCGGACGACCCAGACTCGATCCGGCTGGCCTCCTACGCGGCGCTGGTCGGCAGGGACGCGACGTTCCGCCAGGTCGAGGTCGCGCTCGGCGGCGCCGTGGTGCGCACCGTCTCGACCGCCCGCTTCGCGGGTCCGGGCGGGCGCGCCGAGCTGTACGGCGTCGCGCTCGCGGACGACGGCCAGCATCTGGAGAACAGGCTGTTCATCGACCACGACCAGCCGAACTGCGCCTCCAACGTGCTGTACAAGAACGCGCTCTTGACCTCGACGGCGCGCACCGTGTGGGTGGGCGACGTGCGGATCCGCCCGGAGGCGACCGGCACGCAGACCTACGAGCTCAACCGCAACCTTTTGCTCGCGAAAGGGGCCCGCGCCGACTCGGTGCCGAACCTCGAGATCGAGACCGGCCAGATCGCCGGGGCCGGGCATGCGAGCACAACGGGCAGGTTCGACGAGGAGCAGATGTTCTATCTGCGCTCGCGCGGCATTCCCGAGGACGAGGCGCGCAGGCTGGTGGTGCGCGGATTCTTCGGCGAGGTGCTCGCGAAGATCTCCGACGAGTCCGTCCGGACGCGCCTCGCAGAGCTGATCGAGAACAAACTCGCCCGCGCGGGCTGGGGGCACCGCCCATCGGCGGACGACAAGACCTGAGAAACTCCCCGTCGACGGGGGATTGAGCTATAGAGAGAAAGAGACAAAGGACCTCAAATGTCTGTTTTGGAAATCAAAGACCTCCGCGTCGCGGTCAAGCCTTCCGATGACGCCGACCTCATCCCGATCCTGCACGGGGTGGACTTGACCATCCGCTCCGGCGAGACGCACGCGGTCATGGGGCCGAACGGCTCAGGGAAGTCGACTCTCTCGTACGCGATCGCCGGGCATCCCCGCTACGAGGTGACCGGCGGCTCGATCGCCCTCGACGGCGAGGACGTGCTCCAGATGAGCGTGGACGAGCGCGCCAGGGCGGGCCTGTTCCTCGCGATGCAGTACCCGGTGGAGGTGCCGGGGGTGTCCACCGCGAACTTCCTGCGCACCGCCGCCACCTCGGTGCGGGGCGAGGCCCCGGCGCTGCGGCACTGGATCAAAGAGGTCAAGGGCGCGATGGCCGAGCTCGGCGTGGACTCCTCCTTCAGCGAGCGCAGCGTCAACGAGGGATTCTCCGGCGGCGAGAAGAAGCGGCACGAGATCTTGCAGCTGTCGCTCCTCAAGCCGAAGTTCGCCATCTTGGACGAGACCGACTCCGGCCTCGACGTGGACGCGCTTCGCGTCGTCTCCGAGGGCGTGAACCGCTACCAGGAGCGCGAGCAGGGCGGGGTGCTGCTCATCACCCACTACAACCGGATCCTCAAGTACGTGCGCCCGCAGTTCGTGCACGTCTTCGCGAAGGGCCGGATCGTCGCCGAGGGCGGCCCCGAGCTCGCCGAAGAGCTGGAGGCGACCGGCTACGAGCGTTTCTTGACGGATGAGCACAGTGTGACGGAGGAGGTCAGCGCATGACGCAGGCTCCCGTGGCGCTCGACGTCGAGGCGATCCGCGCGGACTTCCCGATCCTGTCGCGCACGGTCCGGGGCGGCAAGCCCCTCGCGTACCTCGACTCCGGGGCCACCGCGCAGCGTCCGCTCCAAGTGCTCGACGCGGAGCGTGAGTTCTTGCTGGCCTCGAACGCGGCGGTGCACCGGGGGGCGCACCAGCTCGCGGAGGAGGCCACCGACGCCTACGAGCGGGCCCGGCAGCTCGTCGCGGGCTTTGTCGGCGTTCGCGACCAGGAGATCGTCTTCACCAAGAACGCCACCGAGTCGCTCAACCTCGTCTCGCACGTCCTCGGCGACGACCGGTTCACCGGCTTCGCCGTCGGCTCTGGCGACGAGATCGTCATCACCGAGCTGGAGCACCACGCGAACCTCGTGCCCTGGCAGGAGCTGGCCCGGCGCACCGGCGCGACGTTGCGCTGGTACGGCGTCACCGAGGAGGGGCGGATCGACCTCGACTCCCTCGTGCTGACCAACCGGACCAAGGTGGTGGCGTTCACGCACCAGTCGAACGTCACCGGCGCGATCTCGCCCGTCGCCGAGCTGGTGCGCCGCGCCCGCGAGGTCGGCGCGCTCACCGTCCTCGACGCCTGCCAGTCCGTGCCGCACATGCCGGTGGACTTCGCCGCGCTCGGCGTGGACTACGCGGCCTTCTCGGGGCACAAGATGCTCGGGCCCTCCGGGGTCGGCGCGCTGTACGGGCGCGCGGAGCTGCTGGGGGCCATGCCGCCGTTCCTCACCGGCGGATCGATGATCGAGACCGTGACCATGGAGCGCTCCACGTACGCCCCCCCGCCGCAGCGGTTCGAGGCCGGGGTGCCGATGACCTCGCAGGCTGTCGGGCTGGGCGCCGCCGTCGAGTACCTCTCGAAGGTCGGCATGGGCGCGGTCGCCGCGCACGAGCACTCGCTCGTCGAGCACGCCCTCGCCGGGATCGGCGAGCTGGCGGGTGTCCGGATCGTCGGCCCGACAACAGCCGAAGACCGTGGCGGCGCGGTGTCCTTCGTGGTCGACGGGGTGCACGCGCACGACGTCGGGCAGGTCCTCGACGACGAGGGCGTGGCGATCCGGGTCGGGCACCACTGCGCGTGGCCGCTGCACCGCCGCTTCGGCGTGGCCGCTACCGTTCGGGCCTCCTTCGCGCTCTACAACACCCACGACGAGGTGGACCGGCTCGTCGCCGGCGTCCGCCGAGCCCAGGAATTTTTCGGAGTCTGACGGCGTATGCGACTTGACCAGATGTACCAAGAGGTCATCCTCGACCACTACAAGCACCCGCACCACCGCGGGCTGCGCGACCCGTACGGCGCCGAGGTGCACCATGTGAACCCGACCTGCGGGGACGAGATCACGCTGCGGGTCGCGGTCTCGGCGGACGGGGAGCGCGTCGAGGACGTGTCGTACGACGGGCAGGGCTGCTCGATCAGCCAGGCCGCAACCTCGGTCCTCGCCGACCAGGTCATCGGCCAGACGGTCGGCGACGCGCTCAAGTCGGTGACCGCGTTCAACGAGATGATCTCCTCGCGCGGCGAGGTCGAGGGCGACGAGGACCTCATCGGCGACGGCGTCGCCTTCGCGGGCGTCTCGAAGTACCCGGCGCGGGTGAAATGCGCGCTGCTCGGCTGGATGGCGTTCAAGGACGCGCTGGCGCAAGCGGTGGACGGCCAGCACGAAGAGAAGCAAGACAGGGAAAAGGAAGGCGCGAGATGAGCGACTTGTTGAGCGAAGACGACCGGCTCCTCGGCGAGCTCGAAGAGGCGATGCGGGACGTGGTGGACCCCGAGCTCGGGGTGAACGTCGTCGACCTCGGCCTGGTCTACGGGTTCACCGTGGAGCGCGGCGAGAAGACCACAGTGCTCCTGGACATGACCCTCACCTCGCCCGCCTGCCCGCTGACCGACGTGATCGAGGACCAGTCTTCCGCGGCGGTCGTTGGCTCGGGCCTGGCGGACGAGCTCAAAATCAACTGGGTGTGGACCCCGCCCTGGGGCCCCGACAAGATCACCGAGGACGGCCGCGAACAGCTTCGTGCCCTCGGCTTCACCGTCTGAGAGAGCGATCTCCGCTTTTCTTATACCCTCTTTCCCGAGGTCAGGGCTATAGTTTTGCAGTCCAAAACTTTCTAGGACGGAAACCGGCGGGGTCGTCGCTGTCGCCTCGTCGTGTTCGGGTACGCTTGTGCCAATTGATACCGAACAGACCTGGGAGGTAGTTCGAATGGGAAAGTTGACGGGCTCGACCGAGCAGATCACGGCCTCGGGCCAGTTCGCGTCGGGGAAGGCGGGCGAGATGGAGAGCGGGATCAGCACCTTCTCGGCCGAGGTGGACGCGTTCCTCTCGGGCGGATGGCACGGCCAGGCCTCCGAGGCGTTCCAGCCGCCCTTCAAGGACTGGGTCGACAATGCCAAGAAGGTGCAACAGGCCCTTTCGGCCATGGCCGAACTGCTCGCCCAAAGCGCCCAGGAGTACGCGGGCCAGGAGGACGACAACAAGACCCTCTTGAAGAATGCCGCGGCGGCCCATGTGCAGGCGAACTTCTGATGGCGCGCAAATTCAAAATCGACCTCGAGCACATGTCCCAGACCATCGACAAGATGACGCAGTTCACGAGCCAGGCCGAGTCCTGGTGCGACGAGGTGGACTCCGACGTCCAGTCGTTGCACGGGACGTGGTCGGGGGAGGCGGCGGCCGCGCAGAAGGCGGCGCACGACCAATGGGTCGCGGGCATCGCCTCGATGAAAGCGGACCTGGCGGCGCTCAAGAAGATCGCAACGGACGGGCACACGAACTACACCGACGCGGGGAACAAGAACAAAGAGATGTGGGGCTTCTGAGATGGCGGTGCACGACGTCGACCCGAACGACTACGCTTCGGCGGCCACCACGATGGACGGGGTGGGCTCCTCGGCGCGCTCCGCGGTCAGCGCGCTGGCCGGAGGGCTCGGCGGATCCAGCGGCATGGCCGGGAGCGACGACCCGGCGAAGAGGTTCGCGGAGGTGTACGACCCAGGGGCCAAGCAGGCGCTCGACGCGGCGGCGAACCTCATCAACAACGCGGGGCTGTACGCGACGCTGCTGCACGCCACGGGGTCGAACCACGCCACGGCGGACGGGAACTCGACCATCGGCGGCGGCGACTCCGCCCTTGGCGCAGCCCCCTCGCCCGCTGATTTCTCCGCGCCGTCGGTGCCCTCTTGCCTCGACAGCAGCGAGGGGCAGCCGGACGGGATCGTCGCGGAGGTCTGGGACGCGATCAAAGGCAAGGTCGGCTACCTGTGGCCGAACGGCGACGAGGGGCGGCTGAACTCGGCCAAATCGACCTGGAGCTCCGCCGCGTCCTCCGTGCAGGCGGCGGGCGAGCAGATCACCTCGGTCCTGGCCCTGATCAACGCGCAGCAGGCTCCGGAGGTCTCGCTCGTGGCACAGAAGCACACGGATCTGAAGAAGGACTTCGACTCGTTCGTCGAGGCCGCGAAGGCGATGGGGGACGCCTGCGGCGAGTACTCCGGCTATGTCGTGAACACGCGCAACGAACTGATCGCCGCGCTCAAGAGCGCGGCGAAAGAGATTCTCGCCGAAGCGGCGATCAGCCTCGTGATCACTATTTTCAGCGGACCGATCGGGGCGGCGGTCGGAGCCATCGCAGGGAGCGCCACCATTATGAGGATCGTGAACCGGGTGCGGTCCATCCTCAGCAAGCTGATCAGCCTGGCGGAGAAAGTCGTCGGCCTGCTCAAGGGCCTGGTCGCGAAGCTCGCGACCATCATGCGCAGGCTCGCCCAGGCGGGCAAGGCGGGCTCTCGGGGGGTGCGCGGGGCGCAGGCCACCGTCAGGGCGCTGCTCAAAGGCGAGAAGAAACTCGCCAAAGAGGCTGCAGAAGAGATGAAGGACGCTTGGCGCGAGGTCAAGTGCAAGGTCACCAAGGGCGATCCGGTGGACATGGCCACCGGCGAAGTGCTCCTCGACGACCTCGACCTTGAGCTGCCCGGCGTCCTGCCGCTGCGCCTCGGGCGGCATTACCAGTCCTTCTACACGGCGGGACGGCTCTTCGGGAGGAGCTGGTTCTCCAGCCTGGAGCAGCGGATCGAGGTGGACCACGAAAGCGTCATGGTGGTCTGGGACGACGGCGTGCTCCAACAGTTCCCGCTTCCCGGCAAGGACGGCGCGCCGGTCGCCGCCCCGCGCGGCCCGCAGTGGCAGCTGCGCCTGGCTTCGGACGGCTACGAGCTCGCAGACCCGAGGACAGGCGTGGTCAAGCGCTTCGGCCCGGCTCCGCAGCGCCCCGCCTGCGCGGAGGACGGCGCGACGGAGATCCCGCTGCGGGAGATCGAGGACGCGCACGGCAACTGGATCCGGTTCCGCTACGACGGCGCGGGCGTCCCGGCCAGGGTGGAGCACTCCGGCGGCTCCACGGTGCTGGTGGCGAGCGAGGAAGGCCGGGTCGTCGGGCTGTCGTTGACCGGCTCCACGGCGCCGCAGTCCGGAGCCCCCGCGCCCGCCCCGGTGTTCCTCCGCGGCTTCGAGTACGACGCGGCGGGGAACCTGGCCGGGATCAACAACGGGTCCGAAGGGCGGCTGGCCTACTCCTATGACGGGGTGGGGCGGCTGACGCGCTGGCACGACCGCAACGGCATCACGTACGACTACCGCTACGACGCGAAGGGCCGCTGCGTCTCGCAGTCCGGGACGAACGGGGTGCTGGAGTACGGCTACGCCTACGAGAGCCTGCCGAACGGCGGCTTCGCCACGACCATCACCAACTTCGAGGGCGCGTCCAGCCGGTACGAGGCGAACCACCGCTCGCTCGTCGTCGCGGAGACGGACGCGCTCGGCAACGTCACCAGGTTCGAGTGGGACGACGCGGGCCGTCTGCTCGCGCGGACCACGCCGGACGGCGGGCGCGCCGAGTGGACGCACACCAAGGACGGCGACCTCGCGACGGCGACCAGGCCCGACGGGAGCGTCTCGTCCTACGAGTACGCCGCGCCCGGCCGGGTATCCCGGTTCGTCGACTACGACGGCTCGGCCTGGTCCTACGAGCATGACCAGTTCGGCGAGCTCGTCGCCGTGGTCGACCCCGTCGGCGCGCGCACCACGGTGGCGCGCGGCCAGTCCGGCGCGGTGACGGCGATGACCGACCCGCTCGGCAACACGACCCGGGTGCGGGTGGACGCGGCGGGCCTGCCCGTCGCGGTGGTCGACCCGAACGGCCGCGCCACCGAGTGGGAGCGCGACCTTTTCGGACGCGTCGCGAAAGTTGTCGCCCCGGACGGCGCGGTCACCCGCCTGAAGTGGACGACGAAGGGCGACCCGCTCGAGCAAGTCGGCCCGGACGGCGCGACCAAACGCTGGGAGTACGACGGCGAGGACAACCTCGTCGCCGTCGTGGACGAGGCCGGGGGCCGCAAGCGCGTCGAGTACCGCGAGTTCGACCTGGTCCGGGCCACGGTGGAGGCCGACGGCTCGCGCACCGAATACGACTGGGACCCCGAGCTGCGCGTCACAAAGGTGACCAACCCGGCGGGCCTGGTCTGGTCCTACGAGCACGACGCGGCGGGACGGCGGGTCAAGGAGACCGACTTCAACGGCTCCGTCGTCCGGTTCGAGCACGATGCGATGGGCCGGGTCGCGCGCAAGACGAACGCGAGCGGGCAATGGGTCGCCTTCGAGTACGACCTGCTCGGCAACATGGTCGCCGAGACCACGGACGCGGGCGAGACCACCCGCTTCTCGTATGACGCGGCGGGCCGGTTGCGCGCCGCCGACGGCCCCGGAGCGCGGCTCGCCTTCGAGCGCGACGCGGCGGGCCGGGTCACAGCGGAGCTGACCGACGGGCGGGCGCTGCGCTTCGCCTACGACGCGGCGGGCAGGCGCATCGCGATGATCACCCCGGCGGGGGTCTCCACGCAGTACGCCTACGACGCGGCGGGCGACCTGGTCGGCCAGCAGACCGCAGGGCGCGCCGTCGCGGTGCGGCGGGACGAGCTCGGGCGCGGCGTCTGGTGGGACTTCGGCGCGAAGCTGTCGGTCGGGCGCAGCTTCGACCGCAGCGGCCGCCTCGCGGCCAAGAACGTCGTGCGCGACCTCGAGGGAGCGGGTCGGTGGGACGCGCCGGAAGTGTCGCGGACCTGGTCCTACGACCGGGCCGGGCGGTTGACGGCGGTCGGCGACACCCAATGGGGAGCCACCCGCTTCGACTTCGACCAGCGCGACCGGATCGTCGCCGCCTCCGGCGAAGGCCCCCAAGGCGCGTGGCGGGAGGAATACGCCTACGACGGAGCCGACAACGTCACCGCCTTCCCCGCCGTCGACCCGGTCGTCGCCCCGGTCGTCGCCCCCGGCGGCCTGGCGACCGAGCACCGGGGGACGCTGCTCGTCCGCGCGGGGCGGTCCCGCTACGAGTACGACGCGGACGGCAGGCTGGTCCAGACCGTGGTCGCGCGCCCGGACCGCAAGCCCGACGTGTGGCGCTACGACTGGGACGCGTACGACCGGCTGCGCGAGGCCGTCACGCCGGACGGCTCGGTATGGCGGTACAGCTACGACGGCCTGGGCAGACGGGTGGCCAAGCGGCAGTTCGCGGCGGACGGGGCGACGCTCTTGTCCGAGACCCTGTTCGCCTGGGACGGCCAGCGCGTCGTGGAGACGCTGGGCTCGGGCGAGGCGTTGACCTTCGCCTACGAGGACGAGGGCGGTTTCGCGCCCTACGGCCAGGTGCGCAGCGTCGTGGACGAGCAGGGGCGGGTGGACCGCAAGTTCTACGCCATCGTCACCGACCTGGTCGGCACGCCGAGGGAGCTGTGGGACCCGGACACGGGCCTGCTCGCGGGCCAGACCCGGAGCACGCTCTATGGGCAGACCGAGTGGAACCCGCGCTCGACAGCGACGTGCCCGTTGCGGTTCCCCGGCCAGTACCACGACGACGAGACCGGGCTGCACTACAACTACCACCGGTACTACGACCCCAGGACCGCGCGCTACATCAGCCCGGACCCCCTCGGCCTTGCGCCTGCTCCGAACCAGCACTCCTACCCCCACGACCCCACGATGTGGATCGACCCGTTAGGGCTGAAGAGCTACGATGTGGGAGAAACTAGCAGAGTTGGCCGATGGATGTCCAAGGAGGAACACGAGGCTATGGAACGCACAGGCTTGGCACAAGAGAGTCGTTCCGGAACTACCCACGTGGCGAATCCTTCTGATGTCAACGCTTTCGCAAGACAAGCGCCGTCAGGTTCTCGCTATGTTGAATTCGATGTTGCTTCGTCCGCTTTGCGTCAAGGCGGCAAAGAAGGTTGGGCTTCAATAGCGGGGCCGAATAGTCTTGCTGGACGTCTAGCGGCATCAAAAGGTATGCCGATAACAAGTATGCCGAGTGTGTCGAATATTAGCTGGATAGCATCGAGGCTCTGATGATTAACGATTATGTCGCCCAGTGGTTTGCGCAAAACGAGGACCGGTTCGGAAGTCTTGGTTTAACTGCTAGCATCTCTGTTTCTGAAGGCATGGGATCTCTGCCGAAAGCTAGTGTCAAAATCGACCTAGATTCTGCGGCAAGGCTTGGCACTATCACGTGTTGGTCCACCGGGGAAACAAACCTTGATGTAGTTGAAATCGAATCCGAAGAAATGGTGGCTAGTAAATACTTTGAACTGGAACAAGAAGAGGAAACTTTAGAAGTTCTCGATAATTTCGTGAAACTTGTCTCTGGAGATTCCTAAGAGAAGAGATGTTTCCACCGGTCTGGGTATTGAAGGTTCCGGCTCTAAAGCGGGATTGAACGCGGGGGGAGGGGTCCACGGGTTACGTGCATGATTTCGGAAAGGCTATAGGTAGAGATAGCTTTGAAAGCCCGACCTCGTCCGCCCGAGTTGTGGTTACGCCTGGAAACGTTATTAAGACAGGATACCCGCTGTGATTGATATTGGAGATCCTAGACTTTCGAATAGTCAGGAAGAGGTGCTCTACTTATTTTTGAGAGACGAATGCACCCCCGTTTATCTGGAAGGTCTCCGCGATGCTCTCGCGGAGGATCGCTCTGGTAGTGTATTTTTTGGGGGCAATGTCTACGAGGCTAGTTTGGATTACGACGAGAAGTTAGCATCAATCGACTACAATCTAATCGAAGAAGAAGCAGAGTCGTTCAAACCTGTCGTTATTAGTTTTGGAATTTTAAAAACCTTACTAGAAGACCGTTTTGTCTGCTTGGAGCTATTGGATTCATCGCGATAGCTCGATGAATGACAAGCACTGAAATTTTTTGAAGCGCAACTAGTTCCATTCTGCACGTATGTAGTTTTTTATTATTTTTAGCTAGAAAAGATTCGAGGATGTTTGATGACCACTGATCAAGATGCTGAGGACGTCAAATTCGAGGCTGAGCTCGCGGAGCTGAAGGCGAAGCAGGCTCGGGCGCAGGAGAATTTGGCCAAGGTTCGGGGGAAGGGGACCGCGCACAACGGGCACATCGTGTTCGAGGTGGACGTGAGCGGGAAGTTCTTGGATCTGAAGCTCAATCCGCAGGCGGGAGACCTGCGGCTCGAGGATCTGGAGAGTTCGATCAAGTCCGCCGCGCGCGCGGCGTTGGCGGACGCGGCGAAGCAGGCGCAGGAGGCGGTGGCGGAGCTGGTCGCAGATCCGGTGGTGGGGGCGAAGATGCGGGAGATCCAGGCGGCGGCCGGGAGCGTGCTCGCGGGAGCGCAGGCTCCGGCTCCGACCGTGAAGGCCCCTGCCCCGAATGGCCCGCAGCCGGGCGACGAGGACTACGAGCAACCGGCGTCCTGGCTCGAACGCGCGTAGGGCACGGCGCCGTGCAGGCGCTAGTTGTCGTCGTCCGCTTCGGCGGCGGGGTCCTGGCTGTTGGCGCCTTTGTCGCCGAGCGCCCGGTTGAGCGCGCGCACGCCGTTGCGCACCGCGTCGGGGAGCTGGTTCTCGGATTGGCCGTTGCCCGCAACGGGACCGGAGCCGATCGCGCCGAGGCCGTTCCCGGCGTTGCCGAGGACGTCGCCGACGATCTTGCCGACGCCGTCGAGGTTCACGCCCTGCCCGTCGCCGCCCAGCAGGTCGCCGACGCCGTCGAGGTTCACGCCTTGGCCGTCGTTGCCGAGGACGTCGCCGATGGCTTTCCCGATGTCTTGCTGCCCGCCCGCGCTGGGGCCGCCAATCCCCGCCAGGGGGCCGCTGACGTAGGGGTTCCGCGCGTTGCGCAGCGCCTCGGCGGACGGGCCGTCGGAGGCGGCGTCGTCGTTGTCGTCGGCGAAGGCGGCGGGGCTCGACCAGAGGCTGGCGATCGCGGCGAACGCGAACGCGGCCGCCGTCAGGCGCCGCTTCGCGGATGTGTCCAGGCCGGGGTGGTCCATGGTTCTCACTCTCATTCGGCTTGTGGTTTCCGGCCAGTCTAGTCGGCGAAAGCGGGCGGAGGGCTTTCCCCGACCGGAGAGGCCGGGGCTAGACTGTGGGTTAGGCCATATGGGCTACACCATATTCCAAGGAGGAACCCCCGTTGTCGGACCAAGAACTCATCGTGAAAGCCAAGGGTGGAAAGCGCCTCGACTTGCTGGTCGCCCTCGTCGTGGCGTTCTTCGCGCAGAACGCGATCGCGTTGCCGTACGTGGCGAAGAACGGCCCTGGGTCCGCCAAGGACTTCTTCGTCGGCGATATCTGGAAGAGCACGCCGGGCCGGTTCGCGATGGTGGACTTGCTGTTGGTGGTGTGGGGCTTCCACGCGTGGGCGCTCGTGGACGCGAGGCGGCACGGGATCTTCGGCTGGTGGGTCGCCTCGTTCGTGCTGACGTTCACGGTGGGCATCGGCACGGCGATCCCGTTCTACGCGTTCGCGCGGGAGAGCCTCGTCAAGTAGCCCCGCTGCGGGGCTGGTCGCGGTCCGGGCGGGCGGCGCTCACTCAGACCGCGCTGACCGGCGGCTGGGACAGCACGTCGATCAGGGGCCGCAGCTCGGGGGTCTGGGACGCTTCGGCGAGGGCTTCCTCCAACGTCGCGTCGTGCGTCGGCGTCGCCTCGGCGAGGAGTTTGCGGCCTTCTTCGGTCAGCTCGGTGTAGATGCCCCGACGGTCGTCCGCGCAGAGGAACCGGGCGAGCAGGCCGCGCTCTTCGAGCCGGGTGACCAGGCGGGTGGTCGCGCTGGACGAGAGCGCGGCGGCTCTCGCGAGCTGCGCCATCCGCATGTGGTAGTCCGTCTGCCTGCTGAGCGCGTCGAGCACGGTGAACTCGACGACCGAGAGGGCGTGGTCGCGCTGCAGGGCCTGTTCGAGCGCGGATTCCAGCGCCCCGTGCAGCGCGGCGAGCGTGCGCCAGCCCCTGGCGCGGATCTCCACGGAGTCCTCCGGGTAGCCCATGGCGGTCGCCTCCTTCGGGGTGGGGTAGCGGGTTGTCGGTTCTCTCACACGAGCGCGGCCCCACAGTGTATCACCTTGCGCAATTAATCAGCGTATGCAAATATATTAGAGAGCGCGTGCAATTAATGCACTCGCAACATCCAATCATCGCAGCACTCGCTTCGCTGGCAAACATGGGAGAGTTCTTATGCCGCTCGGCCTCATCGCCCTCGCCATCGGCGGTTTCGGGATCGGCCTGACCGAATTCGGGATCATGGGCCTTCTGCCGGAGCTCGCCCGCGACTTCGCGGTCTCAGAGCAGACCGCAGGCTATCTGATCTCCGGCTACGCGCTCGCCGTCGCGATCGGCGCGGTGCTCGTCACCGCCGGGGTGTCCCGGTTCGACCGCAAGCGCGTGCTGCTTGGGCTCATGGTGCTCTTCATCATCGGCAACCTGCTCTCCGCCATCGCGCCGACTTTCGAGGCGATGATGCTGGGCAGGGTGGTCGCGGCGCTGTGCCACGGCGCGTTCTTCGGCGTCGGGGCGGTTGTCGCCGCGAGCCTGGTCGCGCCGGGCAGGCAGGCGGCGGCCGTCTCGATGATGCTCGGCGGCCTGACGCTGGCCAACGTCCTCGGCGTGCCGTTCGGCACCTTCCTCGGCCAGCATTTCGGGTGGCGCTCCACGTTCTGGGCGATCACTGCCATCGGGGTCGTCGGTTTCGTCGCGATCGCGGCGCTCACCCCGGCGGACGGGGCGAGGGATCGCGAGGGCGGCTCGTTGCGCGCCGAGATCGCAGGCCTGCGCTCCGGGGAGGTCTGGCTCTCGATGGGGCTCACCATCTTCGGCTGGGGCGGGGTGTTCGGCGGGTTCTCCTACATCGCCTTCACGCTCACCAGGGTGGGCGGGTTCGCGAGCGCCACGGTGCCGTGGCTGCTGATCCTTTTCGGGCTCGGCATGTGCGTCGGGAACTACTTCGGCGGCAAATCCGCCGACCGAAGGCCGACCGGCGCGCTGCTGGTCGCGTTCGGCGGCGTGGTCGCGACGCTGGTGGTGTTCGCGCTGGCGGCGGACGTGAAACCGGTCGTCCTGGTCGCGCTGGCCCTGCTCGGGGCCTTCGGGTTCGCCATGTGCCCGGCGCTGCAGACCCGTGTCATGCGCAGCGCCGCCGACGCGCCGACGCTGGCCTCGGGCGCGAATGTCGCGGCGTTCAACGTCGGCAACACGCTCGGCCCGTGGCTCGCGGGCCTCGCCATCGGCGCGGGCTACGGCTTCGTCTCGCCGCTGTGGGTCGGGGCGGGTATGACGGCTCTGGCGCTCGCGGCGCTCGTGGCGGACACTGCTCTGCGCCAGCGGGCGCGGAACGGGGCGGATGGCGAACAAGCGGATGGCGAACAAGCAGGGGGCAGGGACGAGGCCCAAGCGGCAGCGGACGACGCGCTCGTCTGCGAAGCGGTGTGATCCGCCCTTCGGCGGCCGGGGCGAGGCGGTAGGCTCGACGCATGACTTTCGACCATCTGGCTCGCAGGGAAGCGCTGCGGGCGGCGCTGCGGGAGAGGGGCCTCGACGCCCTCCTCGTCACCGATCTCACCAACGTCCGCTACCTCTCCGGTTTCACCGGCTCCAACGGAGGCCTGCTGGTCGACGCGAGGGGCGAGGCCGAGTCCCGGATCGCCACCGACGGCAGGTACACGACGCAGGTCGCCGAGCAAGCCCCGGACCTCGTCGTCCTCAACGCGCGCGGGGTCGCGACGGCCCTGGTCGCGCACGCGGCGAAGCAGAAGACGCACAAGCTCGGCGTCGAGAGCCACATCGTGACGCTCCAGCAGCACCGGGCGCTGGTCGCGGCGGCGGGCCAAGCCGCCGACCAGGTGGCGTTCGTCGCCCCGGAGCTCGTCCCGGTCGCGGGCGTGGTGGAGCTTTTGCGGGTCGTCAAGGACCCCCACGAGGTCGAAGCGCTGCGCAAGGCCGCCGAGATCGGCGACCAGGCGCTCGCCGCGCTGCTCGCGGGCGGGGGAGTGCGCGCCGGGCGCACCGAGTTGGAGGTGGCCAGGGAGCTGGAGTCCCGCATGTTGGACTTCGGCTCGGAGGGCCCGTCCTTCGAGACGATCGTCGCGGCGGGGCCCAACTCCGCGATGCCGCACCACCGGCCGACGGACGCGGTCCTCAAGACGGGCGACTTCGTGAAGATCGACTTCGGCGCGCTCTGGCTCGGCTACCACTCCGACATGACCCGCACCTATGTGCTCGGCGAGCCCGCCGCCTGGCAGCGCGAGGTGTACGGCTTGGTGCTCGCGGCGCAGACCGCCGGGCGCGCGGCGCTCAAGCCGGGGGCGGAGCTGAAATCGGTCGACGCGGCCGCTCGGGACCTGATCGACGCGGCCGGGCACAAGGACCACTTCGACCACGGGCTCGGCCACGCGGTCGGGCTCGACATCCACGAGTCGCCGGCGCTCTCCAAGCTTTCCGACGGCCTGGTGCCGGTCGGCTCCGTGCTCACCGTCGAGCCGGGCGTCTACCTGCCGGGCAAGGGCGGGGTCCGGATCGAGGACACCCTGGTGGTCGGCGAGTCCGAGAACTTGCTTTTGACACTCACCGACAAGGCGCTTACCATCCTGGAGCCGTGACCGCAGCGGTCACGAGAGACTATTCAGACACGAAGAAGAGCAGCGAGACAATGGCTTCCACAAGTGATTTCAAGAACGGCCTGGTGCTGTCCCTCGACGGCGAGCTGTGGCAGATCACCGAGTTCCAGCACGTCAAGCCCGGCAAGGGCCCGGCCTTCGTGCGCACCAAGATCAAGCATGTGGTCTCCGGCAAGGTCGTGGACAAGACCTTCAACGCCGGGGTGAAGGTGGACACCGCCACGGTCGACCGCCGCAACATGACCTACCTCTACAAAGACGGCGAGAACTTCGTGTTCATGGACGGCGAGACCTTCGAGCAGGAGCCTGTCTCCCCCTCGGTCCTCGGCGACGGCGCGAGGTACCTCTTGGAGAGCACGGTGGTGCAGATCGCGACCCACAACGGCGTGCCGTTGTTCGTCGAGCTGCCGACCACCGTCGAGCTCGTGGTGTCGCACACCGACCCCGGCCTGCAGGGCGACCGCTCCACCGGCGGCACGAAGCCCGCGACGTTGGAGACCGGCGCGGAGATCCAGGTCCCGCTCTTCATCAACACCGGCGACAAGCTCAAGGTGGACTCCCGCGATGGGAGCTACCTCGGGCGCGTGAACGCTTAACGGGATCCGGGCCTGAACGCTTTGTCCGACCCCGCGAAACGCGCAGGCTCGCGCCGCAAGGCGCGGCTGCGCGCGGTGGAGCTGCTCTTCGAGGCCGAGGCGCGCGACCTCGACCCGGCCGAGCTCGCGGCGGAGCGCTCCGCCGCGCTGGTCAAAGACCTCTCCGCGCCGCAGCTCACGCCGTACGCGCTGCTCATCCTCGAAGGCGTGCGGGACAACCTGGACGTGGTGGACCAGACCATTGTCGACCACCTGCGCGGCGGCTGGTCGTTGAACCGGCTGCCCGCCGTGGACCGCTCGATCCTGCGCATCGCCGTGTGGGAGCTGCTGTTCGCCCCCGAGGTGCCCGCCGTCGTCGCGGTGGACGAGGCGTTGGAGCTCGCGAAGGAGCTTTCGACGGACGAGTCGCCGGGCTTCATCAACGGGGTGCTCGGCCAATTGGTGGGCTTGGCGGACGAGGTCCGCGCGGGCGTGCCCGCAGGCGAAGAAGAGGACTGACCGAGAAGCCGCCCGCCCCGCGCGCCCGGATGTGGCCGGGAGTAGGCTCGCAGCCATGTCTGACGAATCGGTCACTTCCATCGAAACAGTCGCTGCCGCGCAGCAGGCCTTCCCCGTGCGCGAGCGCAGGGTGCAATCCGGACCTGTCTCCCTCGCCGTGTTCGAGCGGGGCGACCCGAAGAACCCCACCCTCGTCTTCACCCACGGATGGCCGGACAGCCACCATATGTGGGAGCAGACGGCGGCCTTGTTGGAGGACCGGTTCCACGTCGTCGCGTACGACTCGCGCGGCCACGGCGGCAGCACCAGCCCGAAGAGCTTCCGCGAGTGGCGGATGGTCGACCTCGCCGACGACGTGTTCGCGGTGATCGACGCGGTCAGCCCGGACCGGCCCGCCCACCTCGTCGCGCACGACTGGGGCTCCTGCGCTAGTTGGGAGGCGGTGGTCCAGGACCGCGCGAAGGGGCGGATCGCCTCGTTCACCTCGATCTCCGGGCCGAGCCTCGACTACCTCGGCGTCAACCTGCGCGAGGTGTTCACCAAACGGCAGCTGCGCAAGGCCCCGTGGGCGGCCAGCCAGATCGCGTCGCTGCTCTACCAGATCTTCTTCCACATGACCCCGCTGCCGCAGGCGCTCTTCGCCGCCGTGCTCGGGCGGCCAAAGGTGTGGCGGTTTTTCCTCAAGCTGATCGAGGGGACTCCCGCCGAGCGGGTCAACCTCGCGCCGACCTTCGGCAAGGACATGGCGAACGGGTTGCGGGTCTACTGGGCGAACTCCTCGCGGGCAGTGTTCGCCGCGCCGAACCCCCGGCCAACCGACATCCCGGTCCAGCTCCTCGTGAACCGCAACGACATCGCGGTCCGGGCGGCCACCTACGACGACTACCCCCGTTGGGCCGCCAACCTGTGGCGGCACGACCTGAGCACCGGGCACTGGGTCGCCTACGCCCGCCCCGAGGCGATCGCCACGCTGGTCGAGGACTTCGTGGACGGCCTCGGCGGCAAGCCCTCGCGGGTCTTTGAACGGGCTCGGGTCGCGGTCGCGAAATGACACAGCGCTTGTCAACGGCACAGGGCGATTTCGCGGGGCAGCTGGTGTCCATCACCGGCGCGGGCAGCGGGATCGGGCGAGAGACCGCGCTCGCCTTCGCCCGCGAAGGGGCCGAGGTCGTGGTGAGCGATGTGGACCTCGCCTCGGCGGAAGAGACCGTCGCGCTCATCGCGCAGTCCGGAGCCGTCGCGCACGCGTACCGGCTCGACGTCTCCGACCACGCGGCTTTCGAGGCATTCGCCCTGCGGGTGCTCGCCGAGCACGGGACGCCGGACATCGTGGTGAACAACGCGGGGATCGGTTTCGGCGGCCCGATCTTCGACGTCACACAGGCCCAGATCGACCGGGTCCTTGGGATCAACCTGCGTGGCGTCATCTCCGGATCGCAGCTCTTCGGCAAGCACATGGTCGCGCGGGGCATCGGCGGGCATATCGTGAACATCGCCTCGATGGCGGCGTACTCCCCGCAGCGCAGTTTGAGCCTCTACGCGACGAGCAAGGCGGCAGTGTTCATGTTCTCGGACGTGCTGCGCGCCGAGCTGCACGCGGCGGGCGTTGGCGTGTCGACCATCTGCCCCGGCGTCGTGGACACGAACATCATCCGGACCACGCAGATCGCGGGCCTCTCCGAGGAGGACCGCCTCGCGAAGGTCGGTCGGATCGACAAGCTCTACAAGCGGCGCGGCTTCACGCCGGACAAAGTGGCCGAGCGGATCCTCTGGGCGGTGAAGAAGAACAAGTCGGTCGTCCCGGTCACCCTTGAGGCGCAGCTCGGCTACCGCCAGTACCGCTTCGCGCCGTGGCTCTCGCGGCTTATTGCCCGCCTCGACCTCTTCTGAAGAAAAAATCTGCCAAGGCTAGAATGAGTGCCGTATCTCATACAGGCTGATCGAAGTGATGGAGGACGTGCGATGCGAGGCACTATGTCGGGCGGGCGGATGAATGTCGGCGCGATCCTGCAGCACGCCCGCGACATCCATGGCGACCAGCGGATCGTCACGAAAACCGAATCCGGTTTCACGACGAGGACGTTCGCGGAGTCCGCGGAGCGCGCCACCCGCCTCGCCGGGGCGTTGCGCGGGCTCGGGATCGGCTCGGACGAGCGGGTGGGGACGTTCCAATGGAACAACGCGGAGCACGTCGAGGCGTACTTCGCGATCCCAGCGATGGGGGCCGTGCTGCACACGCTGAACATTCGTCTCGCGCCTGAGCAGGTCGCCCAGATCGCCAATCACGCCGAGGACGCGGTCGTCGTCGTCGACGCGAGCCTCGTGGCGCTGTTCGCGAAGATCCTGCCGTCGATGCGGACCGTCCGGCACATCATCGTGTCGGGGACTCCGGGCGAGGCGGACTCGGCCCTCCTTGCCGAGGCGGTGGCGGCCTCCGCGTCGCGGATCGAGACGCACGACTACGAGGGGCTGCTCGCGTCCGCCGACCCGTTGCGGGAGTGGCCGGACGTCGAGGAGGACTCGGCGGCCTCGATGTGCTACACCTCTGGCACCACCGGAGACCCGAAAGGGGTCGTGTACAGCCACCGGTCGCTGTATCTGCATTCGATGGCGGTGACGACCGCGGGCTTGCTCGGCCTCTCCCCGGTGGACCGCGTCCTCCCCGTGGTGCCGATGTTCCACGCCAACGCGTGGGGGCTGGTGCACGCGGGCTTCATGGCGGGCAGCGGCCTCGTCATGCCCGACCGGTTCCTCGGCGGCGAGCCCATCGCGAAGCTCATCCACGACCACCGGGTCACGTTGTCCTCCGGCGTGCCGACGGTGTGGGCCGATATGCTGCGTTTCGCGCGCGAGCACCCGGGGGACGTGGACTTCTCCTCGCTGCGCAATCTCTACTCCGGCGGGTCGGCGGTGCCGGTGTCGCTCATGAAGGCGTTCCGCGCGGAGCACGGCGTCGACCTCGTGCAGCTGTGGGGGATGACCGAGACTTCGCCGGTCGCGACGGTTCCGGTCCCGCGCGACGACCTCGGCCCGGAGAGCGACGACTACTGGCGCTACCGCTCCTATGTCGGCAAACCGGCGCCGGGAGTCGAAGTCCGGATCGTGGACGACGAGGGCGGGACGGTTCCCCCCGGCAGCGGAGTCGGCGAGATCGAGATACGCGGGCTGTGGGTCACCACGAGCTACTACCGGGTGGACGCCCCGGAGAAGTTCCACGACGGGTGGCTGCGCACCGGCGACGTCGGCGAGCTGACCCACGACGGCTACATGGTGATCTCGGACCGCACGAAGGACGTCATCAAATCCGGCGGCGAGTGGATCAGCTCGGTTGATTTGGAGAACCAGCTCATGGCGCACCCGTCGGTGCGGGAGGCCGCGGTCGTCGCCGTGCCCTGCGAGACCTGGGGGGAGCGGCCGCTGGCCTGCGTCGTGCTCGCAGAGACGGGCACGGCCTCCGCGCTGGAGCGGATCGCGGAGCTGCGCGCGCACCTCGAGGCGAGCTTCCCCCGCTGGCAGGTGCCGGAGCATTGGGCTTTCATCGACCAGGTGCCGCGCACCTCGGTCGGCAAATTCGACAAGAAGACTCTGCGCCAGGGCCGGGAGAAGGGCGATCTGGCCGTGACTTCCGTGCCTGGACCGCAACGCCGGTGATCTGCTAGGCTCGACCAGATTCGACGTCCTTTAACGGTCCGTCCAGTGAGGCGGACAAGGAAGTCAGGAGCATGACGGAAAACTCGCCTTCTGAAGAGGCCCGTGCAGCCGAACGGCTGTTGCTGGACGCCTCCGACCTCTCCCGTTGCGTTGCGCGCATCGCGCACGAGATCATCGAGACCACCTCCCCCGGCAGCCCCGGCTCGCCCCCGGTCGTCCTGCTCGGCGTCCCGACCCGTGGCGTGGCGCTCGCCCGCAGGCTGGCCGCCGAGGTCGAGCGTTTCTCCGGGACGCAGGTCCCGGCGGGCGCTTTGGACATCACGCTGTACCGAGACGATTTGCGAGAGCGCCCGAACCGGCCCCTCGGCGTCACAGAGATCCCGCCCCCCGGAGTCGACGGGGCGGTGGTGATCCTGGTGGACGACGTGCTGTTCTCGGGGCGCAGCGTCCGGGCGGCGCTCGACGCGCTGCGCGACCTCGGCAGGCCCGCTGTCGTGAAGCTCGCAGTCCTTGTCGACCGGGGCCACCGCGAGCTGCCGCTGCGCGCCGACTACGTCGGCCGCAACATTCCCACCGCGCGTTCCGAGGGCGTCGCCGTGCGCCTTGTGGAGCACGACGGCCGCGACGAAGTCGCGCTCATCCGCACTGCGCCTCAGCCTGCGGGCGATCCTGGGAGCGGCGCATGAAGCACCTCCTTGGCGTCGAGGGCCTCAGCAGGGACGAGGCGACAGCCCTCCTCGACGACGCCGCGCACTTCTCGCACCTGCTCGAAGGGCGTGTGGTGCGCAAGCTCCCCACGCTGCGCGGGCGCACCGTCATCACCCTCTTCTACGAGAACTCCACCCGGACCAGGGTCTCGTTCGAGATCGCGGGCAAATGGATGAGCGCGGACGTGGTCAACGTCTCGGCCTCTAGCTCCTCGACCGCGAAAGGCGAGTCGTTGCGCGACACGGCGCTGACGCTGCGGGCGGCGGGGGCGGATGTGATCGTGGTTCGCCACCCGGCCTCCGGCGCCGCGCGGCGGATCGCGGAGTGGACCGCCGAGCCGGATGGCGGCGGGCCATCGGTGGTGAACGCGGGGGACGGCACGCACGAGCATCCGACGCAGGCGCTCTTGGACGCGCTCACCCTGCGGGAGCGGCTCGGCGACCAGGGCACTGGATCTTTGGAGGGCAAGCGCATCGGCATCGTCGGCGACCTCCTGCACAGCCGGGTCGCGCGTTCGGGGGCGCGCCTGTTCGCGCTCCTCGGCATGGAGGTCGTCCTCATCGCCCCGCCGACGCTCGTCCCGCCCGGCTTCGAGCGAGACGGGATCCGGGTCTCCTCCAAGCTGGACGCGGAGCTGGGTGGGCTCGACGCGGTGATGGCCCTGCGGCTGCAGGCGGAGCGGATGAACGGCGGCTTCTTCCCCTCGCTGCGCGAGTACTCGACGTTGTACGGGCTGAGCCCGAAGCGGCTGGACCAGTTGAAGGAGGAAGCCGTGGTCATGCACCCCGGGCCGATGAACCGAGGCGTGGAGATCTCCGACGCCGCCGCGGACTCGGAGCAGTCCACCGTGCTCCAGCAGGTCCGCAATGGCGTGCATGTGCGGATGGCGGTCTTGTACCGGTTGCTGGCTGGATCGCAGGCGCCCGCCGCGAAGGAGGCTGTGAGCCAGTGAGCGAGCAGCCAGTGAGCGCGTCTGTCCTGATTAAGAACGTCCGCCTGTACGGCGAGGGCGAACCGGTCGACGTGCTCGTCGAGGATGGTGTGATCGCCGAGATCGGCCCGCGCCTCTCCGTGGACGGCGCAGAGGTCGTGGACGGCGGCGAGGGCGTGCTCTTGCCCGGCCTCGTGGACATGCACGTCCACCTGCGCGAACCCGGCAGGGAGGACGCGGAGACCATCGCCACGGGCTCGGCCGCTGCGGCGGTCGGCGGTTTCACCGCCGTCTTCGCGATGCCGAACACCGACCCGGTCGCGGACACGGCGCTGGTCTGCGACCACGTCTGGCGGCGCGGGCAGGAGGTCGGCCTGGTGGACGTGCATCCGGTCGGCGCGGTCACGGTCGGGCAGAAGGGCGAGCGGCTCGCCGAGATGGGCATCATGGCGGCGGGCGAGGCGCAGGTGCGCGTCTTCTCCGACGACGGCTACTGCGTGAGCGACCCGTTGGTGATGCGCCGGGCGTTGGAGTACGCATCGGGCCTCGGGGCGCTCATCGCCCAGCATGCGGAAGATCCGAGGCTGACCTGTGGCGCCTGCGCGCACGAGGGGCCGACGGCGGCGCGGCTCGGCCTTGCCGGGTGGCCGCGCTCGGCGGAGGACTCCATCGTCGCGCGGGACGCGATCCTGGCTCGGGACGCGAAGGCCAGGGTGCATATCTGCCATGTCTCCACGGCGGGCAGCGTGTCCGTCCTGCGGTGGGCGAAAGAGCAGGGGATCGCCATCACCGCCGAGGTCACCCCGCACCACTTGCTGCTCGACGATTCGCGGCTGGAGGACTACGACCCGGTCTACAAGGTGAACCCGCCGCTGCGCGAGGAGAGCGACGTCGCGGTCCTGCGCCAAGCGCTCGCCGACGGCGTGATCGACACGGTCGCGACCGACCACGCCCCGCACGCGGCACACGACAAAGACCGCGAGTTCGCGCTCGCCCGGCCCGGGATGCTTGGCTTGGAGACCTCCCTGCCGATCGTGTTGGAGACCATGCTGCGCCCCGGCCTCTTGGACTGGCGCGGCGTGGCGCGCGTGATGAGCGAGAACCCGGCGCGGATCGCGGGCCTCGCCGACCAAGGCAGGCCGATCGCGGTGGGCGAGCCCGCGAACCTCGTGGTCGTGGACCCGGAGTCCGAGTGGACCGTGCGCGGCGAGGAGCTCACGAGCATCGCGACGAACACGCCGTTCGAGGGGATGCGGCTGCGCGGCAGGGCGGTGGCGACGCTCTTGCGCGGCACGGTCACGGCTCGGAACGGGGAGCCCTCGTGGAGGTGAGCTACGTGGTGCAGATCCTGGTGTTCCTGCTGCTCCTTGTCGTCGCGGCATGGGCGATGCGCCGAGGCTGGCAACGCCGCCAGCGCGCGCAGCAGGTCCGATTCGGGAGCCTGCACCCGACTCCGCCCGCCGACAAGCGCGGCGACGTGCTTTTCGGCCCGGTGAGCGGGGTGTATGTCGGGAGCTCTTTCGCGCCGAACTGGCAGGAGCGAGTGGCGTGGGCGGGGCTCGGGCTCCGGTCTCGTGCGACGCTCACCAGCCAGACCGGCGGGTTTCTGCTGGACATCGACGCGCCGGGGCAGCCGGACGGGCTGTGGGTGCCTGCCGCCGCCGTGGTCGCTGTGCGGTCCGAGCGCGCCGCGGCGGGCAAGGTGGCCCGCAACGGCGCGTTCGGCGTGATCCGCTGGACCTTGCCGAACGGGACGCTCCTCGACACGGCGTTCCGCGCCGACAACCCCGCCGCGCAGGCTGCGTGGCTGAGCTCCAACGACCAATCAGGAAGGATGAGATGAACAATACTGCTGTATTGGTCCTTGAAGATGGAACTGTGTTCCCCGGCGAGCAGTTCGGCGCGGCCGGGCAGACGCTCGGCGAGGCCGTGTTCTGCACGGCGATGACCGGCTACCAGGAGACGCTGACCGATCCGAGCTACCGCCGCCAGATCGTCGTCGCGGCGGCTCCGCAGATCGGCAACACCGGCTGGAACAGCGAGGACTCCGAGTCCTACCGGCCCGACGCGGCCAAGGACCGGGTCTGGGTGGCCGGGTACGTGATCCGCGACCTCGCCCGCCGCGCCTCGAACTGGCGGTCCGAGGGCGGTCTCGAAGACGAGCTGCGCCGGCAGGGGATCGTCGGCATCAAAGGCGTCGACACCCGCACCGTGGTGCGCAAGCTGCGCGATGTCGGCTCGATGAAGGCAGGGGTTTTCTCGGGGGATGCGCTGACCAGCAGGGAAGAGGCGGTCGGGATCGTCCGCGACCAGCCGTCGATGGCGGGCGCGGACCTGGTGGGCGAGGTGAGCACGCCGGAGGCATACGTCGTGGAGCCGGACGGCGAGGCCCGCTACTCCGTCGCCGCGCTCGACCTCGGGATCAAGACGATGACGCCGAGGCTCCTGGCGCAGCGGGGCGTCCGGGTGCACGTGGTGCCCGCGAGCACGAGCTACGCGCAGATCAAAGAGCTCGGCGTGGACGGGCTCTTCGCGTCCAACGGGCCCGGCGACCCGGCCACGGCGACCGGCGTGGTCGAGACGCTGCGCGAGGCGCTCGGCGAAGGTTTGCCGTTCTTCGGCATCTGCCTCGGCAACCAGCTCCTCGGCCGCGCGTTCGGCCTGTCCACATACAAGATGAAGTTCGGCCACCGGGGCATCAACATCCCTGTGATCGAGCATGCGACGGGCCGGGCGATCATCACCTCGCAGAACCACGGGTTCGCGATCGAGGGCGAGGCGGGGCAGCGGTTCGACACGCCGTTCGGCGAGGCCCTGGTGACCCACACCTGCGCCAACGACGGCACGGTCGAGGGCGTGGCGCTGGCGAGCGGCCGGGCGTTCTCGATGCAGTACCACCCCGAGGCCGCGGCAGGCCCGCACGACGCCGCGAACCACTTCGACCAATTCGTGTCGCTCTTGGGCAAGTAGCCCGATGAGCTCCGACATCCTCGCCATCGGCCTCGCGCTCTTCGCCGCGCTGTTGTTCGCGGCGGCCTCGGCGGCCCAGCAGAGCGTGGCCGAAGACGTGCCGCAGGAGCACGCGCAGGGGCTCGCCTTCGTCCGCTCGCTCGTCAAACAGCCGCGTTGGTGGGCGGGCGTGCTCGGCGACGGCGGCGGCTACTTGGTGCAAGCCGCCGCGCTGGCCGTCGGCTCGGTGCTGCTGGTCTCGCCGCTGCTGGTGGCCTCGCTCTTGTTCGCGCTCCCCATCTCTGCCGCGCTCACCGGGCGGCCGCTCACGCGCCGCGCTGTGCTGCTCGCCATGGCGCTCACCGCCGCGTTGGCGTTCTTCGTGCTGCTGGGCCACCCTGACGAGGGGCTTGAGTCGGCTCCCCTGCGGCAGTGGCTGGTCGCGTTGATCCCCGGAGGCCTCGTCGCGGGAGCTTGTGTCGTGGCTGCGAAGTTCGCGAGCGGGAACGCTCGGGCGCTGCTGCTCGGCGCGTCCACGGGCGTCTTGTTCGGCATAGGCGCGCCATTGACCAAGTCGGTGATCGCCATCGGCTCCACGGACCTCCTCGCGCTCCCGTTCGCCTGGCAGACGTGGGCGTTGGTCGCGGCCGGGGCGAGCGGTTTCTACCTGCAGCAGCTTGCCTTCCAATCGGGCGAGATCAGCGCTTCGTTGCCCGCGTTGACGGTGGCGGAGCCGATTGCCGCCGCGTTGTGCGGATCTGTGGTCTTCGACGAGCATCTGCAGGTCCATGGCGCAGGATGGGCGCTGATCGCGGCGTGCGTGCTCGTCATGGTCGGCGCGACGTTCGGCCTGGCCAGATCGCAGGCCGCGAGCGATATCATCGATCGATGAGAATATTCCGTGGGGCGCTGGCGGCTGTCGCGGTGCTCGGCTCCGTCGTCGCTCCCGAGGCGGGCGCGGAACCGCAGTTCCCGGACCTGGACGGCTTCACGGCAGTGGACGCGGAGGGGTATCGGACGTACTCCGCGTACATGACGACTGGATGGCAGTTCGCGACTCCGGGCGGGGTGTTGTGCAGAATCCAGAAGAACAGTCGCGCCGGGTTCGCGTCCCTCGCGTGTTGGGGCGCGTTTCCCGGCGTCGCTGGCGGAGAGAGCTCCATCGAGCTGGACAAGGCTTCGGCTCCGTCTGCGCCGGTCTTCGCGAAGTCGGACCGGCAGGGCTACGGGTACAAGAACTTGGGCCTCCCGGGGAAGGACGATCTGATCCCGTTGGCCAAGAAGGACTACCCGGTGTTGGCTCCGGGGCAGAAGATCGTCGCCGCCGGGGCAGGGGCGGCGACGACGTGCGCGGTCGGCGACGGCGGGTTGACGGTGTGCCAGATGGAGAAAGCGGCGTCCGACAACGAAGACGGTTGGCGCCACGGCTTCGTGCTGTCGCCCGAGGGGAGCTGGACGTTCTAAATGCTGGCGATCATCCTCGCCCTCGTCGGGGCGATCAGCTACGGCGTGGCCGATTTCGCGGGCGGCGTCGCGGCCCGGCGCTCTCATGTGCTCTGCGTGGTGGCGATCAGCGCCCCGGCGAGCCTCGTGCTCGCGGCTGCCCTCGCGCCGTTCCTCGGAGCCGACTTCGACCACGACGCGCTCGTCTGGGGGGCGCTCTCCGGCGTGGCCTCGGCGGCCGCGTTCACGCTGCTCTACGTCACGCTCGCGATCGGGCCGATGACTGTGCTCTCCCCGGTCACCGCTGTGGTCAGCGCGGTGCTGCCGGTGGCGGTCGGGGTGCTCTCCGGAGAAGTCTTGTCGCCGAAGGCCTGGCTCGGCATGGCGCTCGCGGCTGCCGCCATCGTCCTCGTCGCGCGGGGCGGGGAGGAGGCGCATAGCCGTCCGAGCGCGAAAGGCCTCGGACTCGCGTTCGTGGCAGGCGTCGCGATCGCGGCGCAGCTCATCGCGCTGCACCAAGCTCCGCACAGCAGCGGTCTCGCGCCGCTCATCGTGGGCCGCGCCGTGGCGAGCGGCATTCTGCTGACAGCTGCGCTGCTCTCGTGGCGGAAATTGCGGGGCAAGCCGTTGGCGGTCGTTCCTGCCCTTGTGGCAGGGGTGCTCGACGAGCTCGCGAACATGTTCTTCCTGCTCGGCTCTCGTTCCGGGCTGCTCAGCGTGACCACCGTGATCATTGCGCTGTATCCGGCGGCCACGGTGTTGCTCGCCTGGCTTGTGCTGCGCGAGCGGGTGGCCCGGATCCAGCAGATCGGTCTGGCATTGGCGGCAGGGTCCGTGAGCCTTCTCGCCCTGGGCTGAGCGCCTGAGATCAAGCGCTAGTCCTTACACTCGGCGCATGAGGATCTATGGGGCGCTGGTTTTGACGGCGATCTTCGGGTCGCTCGCCGCGCCGAACGCCGCCGCGCATCCGGAGTTCCCGGACCTGGACGGCTACGCGGCGGTCGACGCGAAAAGCTACGAGACCTATCAGACCTACGGGGTGCGCGGCGTGCAGTTCGTGACGCAGGAGGGCGTGCGCTGCCGGATGCCGACCTACTCGCGCGGCCCTGCCTTCTGGGCGAGGTGCTGGGGCCCGTTGCCGGGAGTCGAGCACGGGGAGAACGCGGTGAGCGCCCCGGACATTTCCACCGGCGCAGACGGCCAGCATTCGTTCGGCGCAACGCTGAAGGAGGTCGACCTCGCCGGTTTCGAGCAAGTCACCGAGCCGGACGGCTCGGGCCAGTTCACGAAGCGCTCCATCGACCCGAGCGCCTACCGCCTGCTCACGCCCGGCCACAAGATCGAGCTGGGCTCGGAACAGTTCGGGGCCGCCTGCGCCGTCGGCGACGCAGGGATGATCGCGTGCGTGGCGCATTGGAGCGGGGACTCTGGCTTCGTGCTCTCCCCGGACGGCAGCTGGACGTTCTGACCCACGCCCCGACTGCTGCTAGACTCAGGCCGTTCGACATCCTTTAACGGACCGTCCAGTGAGGCGGGAAAGGAGGTCTCGACGTGCCACGTCGTGACGATCTGAAGCACATCCTCGTCATCGGCTCCGGCCCCATTGTCATCGGGCAGGCCTGCGAGTTCGACTATTCCGGCACCCAGGCGTGCCGGGTTTTGCGCGCGGAGGGGGTGCGCGTCTCGCTGGTGAACTCGAACCCGGCCACCATCATGACCGACCCGGAGTTCGCGGACGCCACCTACATCGAGCCGATCACGCCGGAGTTCGTGGAGAAAGTCATCGCCCGCGAGCGCCCCGACGCGATCCTCGCCACCCTCGGCGGGCAGACCGCGCTGAACACAGCCATCGCCTTGTACGAGAACGGGGTGCTGGAGAAGTACAACGTGGAGCTCATCGGCGCCGACGTTGAGGCCATCCAGCGCGGCGAGGACCGCCAGCGCTTCAAAGACATCGTCACGAAAATCGGCGGCGAGTCGGCTCGCTCGCGGGTCTGCCACAGCATGGCCGAGGTGCAGGACACCGTCGCAGAGCTGGGTCTTCCAGTCGTGGTGCGTCCCAGCTTCACCATGGGCGGGCTCGGCTCGGGCCTCGCGCGGACCCAAGAGGACCTGGAGCTGATCGCGGGCGCGGGACTCGCCGCGTCGCCGACCGCGAACGTGCTCATCGAGGAGTCCATCTACGGGTGGAAGGAGTACGAGCTCGAGCTCATGCGCGACGGCAAGGACAATGTGGTCGTCGTCTGCTCCATCGAGAACTTCGACCCGGTCGGCGTGCACACCGGGGACTCCGTCACCGTCGCGCCCGCGATGACCTTGACCGACCGCGAGTTCCAGCGGCTGCGCGACCTCGGCATCGACATCCTGCGGGAGGTCGGCGTCGCAACCGGCGGCTGCAACGTCCAATTCGCCATCAATCCCGTCGACGGGCGGATCATCGTCATCGAGATGAACCCCCGGGTCTCGCGCTCCTCGGCGTTGGCCTCGAAGGCCACCGGCTTCCCGATCGCCAAGATCGCCGCGAAGCTCGCCATCGGCTACACCTTGGACGAGATCGTCAACGACATCACCGGCGAGACCCCCGCGTGTTTCGAGCCGACCCTCGACTACGTCGTCGTCAAGGCGCCCCGCTTCGCGTTCGAGAAGTTCCCCGGAGCCGACACGACGCTCACCACCACGATGAAGTCGGTCGGCGAGGCGATGGCCATCGGCCGCAACTTCGCCGAAGCCCTCGGCAAGGCGATGCGGTCCTTGGAGACCAAGGCCGTCGGCTTCTGGACCCTGCCCGACTCCGGCAAGAGCGTGGCGGAGCTGTTGGAGTCCCTGCGGACCCCCACCGAGGGGAGGCTCTACCAGATCGAGGAGGCGCTGCGCCTCGGCGCGGACATCGAGCAGGTCGCGGAGGCCTCCGGCGTGGACCCGTGGTTCCTCGCCGAGATCGAGGGCCTCGTGGAACTGCGCCGCGAGCTGGAGTCCGCCCCGGTGCTCGATTCCGAGCTGCTGCGCCGCGCCAAGCGCTCCGGCTGCTCGGACCGGCAGATCGCGGCCCTTCGCCCGGAGCTCGCGGGCGAGGCGGGCGTGCGCCTTTTGCGCCAGCGGCTCGGCGTGCGCCCGGTCTTCAAGACAGTGGACACCTGCGCCGCCGAGTTCGAGGCGAAGACCCCGTACCACTACTCGGCCTACGAGCTCGACCCGGCGGCGGAGACGGAAGTCGCCCCGCAGCGCGAGCGGTCGAAGGTGCTGATCCTCGGCTCCGGCCCGAACCGGATCGGCCAGGGCGTCGAGTTCGACTGCTCCTGTGTACACGCCGCGCGGGCGCTCTCGGCGGCCGGCTACGAGACGGTCATGGTGAACTGCAACCCCGAGACCGTCTCCACCGACTACGACACGGCCGACCGGCTCTACTTCGAGCCGCTCACCTTCGAGGACGTGCTGGAGGTGTACCACGCCGAGCGGGAGTCCGGGACGATCGCGGGCGTGATCGTCCAGCTCGGCGGGCAGACCCCGCTGGGCCTCGCCGAGGCGCTGGAAGCGGCGGGCGTGCCCATCGTCGGCACCAGCCCGGAGGCCATCGCCCTCGCGGAGGACCGGGGCCAGTTCGGCGAGCTGCTCGGCAGGCTCGGCCTCACCGCGCCCAAGTTCGGGGTCGCGACCAGCGTCGCGCAGGCCGCGGCGGTGGCCGACCAGATCGGCTACCCGGTCCTGGTTCGGCCCTCGTTCGTGCTCGGCGGGCGGGGCATGGAGATCGTCTACGACGAGGCCTCGTTGCACAGCTACGTCGACCGCGCCACAGCGCCGTCGCCCGCGCACCCGGTGCTCGTCGACCGGTTCCTCGAAGACGCCCTTGAGATCGACGTGGACGCGCTCTGCGACGGCGACGAGGTGTTCATCGGCGGGATCATGGAGCATATCGAGGAGGCGGGCATCCACTCCGGCGACTCCGCGTGCGCGCTGCCGCCGGTGACGCTCGGCCGCGCCGATATCGCCGAAGTGCGCCGCCAGACCGAGGCGCTCGCGCTCGGCATCGGCGTGCGGGGCCTGATGAACGTGCAGTTCGCCCTCAAAGACGACCAGCTCTATGTCCTTGAGGCGAATCCGCGCGCCTCGCGCACCACGCCGTTCGTCTCCAAGGCGATGGCGCTGCCGCTCGCCCAGTGCGCGGCCCGGATCATGCTCGGCTCCAGCATCGCGCAGCTGCGCGGCGAGGGCCTGTTGCCGAAGAACAGCGACGGCGCGGACTTCGACGTGGCGGCCCCGGTGGCGGTCAAGGAGGCGGTGCTGCCGTTCAACCGGTTCCGCAAGCCGGGGGGGGAGGGCCTCGACATCCTGCTCTCCCCGGAGATGAAGTCCACCGGCGAGGTCATGGGCATCGACACCGATTTCGGCCGGGCATACGCGAAGAGCCAGTCCGGGGCCTACGGCGAGCTGCCGACCTCCGGCAAGGTGTTCGTGTCCATCGCCAACCGGGACAAGCGCTCGCTGCTGCTCGCGGTTTCCCGGCTCGCCTCGCTCGGGTTCTCCATTGTGGCGACGGAGGGCACCGCGCACATGCTGCGCCGCAACGGCATCGACTGCGAAGTCGTGGCCAAGCACTCCGAGGTGCTCGCGGCTCGCGAGCAGGGGCTGGAGAGCCCGAGGAGCATTGTGGAGGCCATTCGGGCAGGCGAGATCGCCATGGTGATCAACACGCCTGCCGGGCATTCTGGGACGCGCAGCGACGGCTACGAGATCCGAGGCGCGACTGTCGTCGCGGACATCCCGTGCGTCACCACCGCGCAGGGCGCGAGCGCGGCGGTGCAAGGCATCGAGGCGCGGATCGCGGGCGACATCGGGGTGAAGTCGCTGCAGGAGCTGCACGCCTCCATCTGGGAGAGCCGTTCGTGAGCAGCGTGGTTCTCCAGGCGGATGAGATGCAAGGCAGCAGGAGCCGATGTGTGTTGGGGAGGCGGAGCACACACGAGGCTCCGATAACGCCGCAGATCGCCGCCTGGGGGCCGCGATGAGCTTCAACGAGCGGGCGTTCGCGGTGGTCGCCGAACGCGGGCATCTGTGCGCCGGGGTCGACCCGCATCCCGAGCTGCTCGCGGCGTGGAACCTGCCGAACGACCCCTCGGGGCTCGCGATCTTCGCGCAGCGGTGCGTCGACGCGTTCGCGGACACGGCTGCGGCGATCAAATTCCAGGTCGCTTTCTTCGAGGCGCACGGGCCGCAGGGCCTCGTCGCGCTGCAGGTCGGCTTGGACGCGGCGGCGAAAACAGGGCTTTTGGTGATCGCCGACGCGAAGCGGGGCGATATCGACTCGACCCTCCAGGCCTACGCGCAAGCCTGGCTGGCCCCAGGAGCCCCGTTCAAGGCCGACGCGGTCACCGTGTCCCCATATCTCGGGGCAGGGGCCCTGCGGCCCGCTGTGGCCGCCGCGCGCGAGGCCGGGCGGGGCGTGATCGTGCTCGCCGCCACCTCGAACCCGGAGGCTCGGGCGGTGCAGTCCGCGAGGCTCGACGACGGGCGACGGGTGGCCCAGTCGGTGGTCGACGAGGTCGCCGGGTGGAACGCGGAAGGCGGTGTTGGCGGCGTGGTCGTCGGGGCCACCTTCGACCACGGGCTCGACCTCTCGGGGCTGAACGGGGTCGTCCTCGCGCCGGGGTTCGGGGCGCAGGGGGCCGTGGAAACGGACGTCGCGAGACGCTTCCCGACCGCTCGGGAAGGCCTTCTCGTCGCTGCTTCCCGGTCGTTGCTCCGCGCGGGGCCCGCCGTCGGGGCTCTGCGGGACGCTGCGACACGAACCACGGACATGCTTGCGGAAGCGCTGAGCGCCTGAAATACCGGATACCGCGCAGACGCGTGGCAAAACCGTGTCCTATCTGCGACTGAAGCGAGACAAAGCCGGGCGGGGGAAACATCGCCGAGGATTCCGCAACACGCTGACCCGCAAAAATAGGGGGGGCCTCCCACAATCGCGATGACCGAGCAGGTACGGTCATTTTCCGGCTGGCTAAGACGGCCTAAACACGAGAAGACGAAATTCGAAGATACGGAGGCAAGGTGGCTCTTCCCCAGTTGACGGACGCGCAACGCAAGGCGGCACTGGACAAGGCTGCTGCGGCCCGCAAGGCCCGCGCGGAACTCAAAGAGAAGTTGAAGCAGGGCAAGGTGAAGCTCGCCAAGGTCCTCGAAGACGCCGAGCAGGACGACGTCCTCGGCAAGATGAAGGTCTCCGCTCTGCTGGAGTCCTTGCCGAAGGTCGGCAAGGTCAAGGCCCAGGAGGCGATGACCGAGCTCGAGATCGCCCCGACCCGCCGCCTGCGTGGGCTCGGCGAGCGTCAGCGCAAGGCCCTGCTGGCCAAGTTCGGCAGCTAATGCCCGCCCGTCAAGGGCGGCTGGTGGTGCTGACCGGTCCGAGCGGCGTGGGCAAGTCCACGATCGTGGCCCGGATGCGCCAGCTCATGCCCGAACTCCGGGTGAGCGTCTCGGCGACCACGCGGGAGCAGCGCCCGGGCGAACGGGACGGAGTGGACTACTACTTCATCCCGCCCGAGCGCTTCGACCAGATGGTGGCCGACGACGAATTCCTCGAGTGGGCGAGCATCCACAAAGGCCTGCACCGCTCCGGCACACCTGAAAAGCCGGTGCGGGCGGCCATCGAGAACGGTGTTTCCGTTCTCACGGAGGTGGACCTCGGCGGAGCGCGAGCCCTCAGGGCTCGCGTCCCCGAGGCCTACCTCGTTTTCCTCGCCCCGCCGAACTGGGACGAGCTGGTGTCGCGCCTTCGCGGGCGGGGCACCGAGGCCGAGGACGTGGTGGCCCGCAGGCTGCAGACCGCGCAGGTCGAGCTGGCCGCGCAAGGGGAATTCGACGAGGTCGTCGTCAACCAGGACGTGGAGCGAACAGCCGCAGATCTGGTATCGTTGGTCCACAGACTGGAGAGGGAACTGACGACCACGCCGACCAACAAGGAGTCACAAGCATGAGCGAAGCGCTCGTTTTCGACCCGCCGCAGGGTATCACCAACCCGCCGATCGACGAGTTGCTGGAGCACGTCTCCTCCAAGTACGCCCTGGTGATCTACGGCGCCAAGCGCGCCCGCCAGATCAACGACTACTACACCCAGCTCGGCGAGGGCCTGTTCGACTACGTCGGCCCGCTGGTCGAGCCCGGCCTGCAGGAGAAGCCGCTCTCCATCGCGTTGCGCGAGATCCACGAGGGCCTTTTGGAGCACAACGAGGGCCAGCTGCAAGCCTGATCCAGGCGGATGAGATGCGAGGCAGCGGGCGACGACGTGTGCGGAGGCGGTATGGGTACCCGAGGAGCCGATAACGCCGCAGACCGCCGCCCGGGCAGCAGAAAGATCGTGATCGGCGTTGGCGGGGGCATCGCCGCCTACAAGTCGTGCTCGATCATCCGTCGCTACGTGGAGGACGGGCATGAAGTCCGGGTCCTCCCGACCAAGTCCGCGCTCAAATTCGTCGGAGCCGCCACGTTCGAGGCGCTCTCCGGGCATTCGGTCAGCGCGGAGGTCTTCGACGATGTCCCGCACGTCCCGCATGTCCGGATCGGCCAGGAGGCCGACCTCGTCGTCGTCGCGCCCGCGACCGCCGACCTGCTCGCCAGGGCGGCGAACGGGCAAGCGGACGACCTGCTCACCGCGACACTGCTCACGGTCCGATGCCCGGTCCTCTTCGCGCCCGCGATGCACACCGAGATGTGGGAGCATCCCGCGACACAGGCGAACGTGGCGACATTGCGCGAGCGCGGCTCCGTGGTGCTCGAGCCTGCTTCGGGCAGGCTCACCGGCGCGGACAGCGGCCCAGGCAGGCTCCCGGAGCCGGAAGAGATCGCGGCGCTGGGCCAGCTGCTGCTCGAACGGTCGGACGCGCTGCCGCGGGACCTCGCGGGACTCCGCGTCCTCGTGACGGCGGGCGGCACCCGAGAGCCCCTCGACCCGGTGCGGTTCCTCGGCAACCGCAGCTCCGGCAAACAGGGCTACGCGATAGCCCGCCTCGCGGCCCAACGCGGCGCGAAGGTTGTCTTGGTCGCGGGGACGACGGCAGGCCTGCCGGACCCCGCCGCCGTGAAGGTGGTGCGCGTGACCACCGCGCAGCAAATGGGGGAGGCCGTCGTCCAATTGGCCGACCAGGTGGACGTGGTCGTGATGGCCGCCGCCGTCGCCGATTTCCGGGCCAAGGCCGTCTCGCCGACGAAGATCAAGAAGTCCGGCGCGGAGCCGGACCCGGTGATTTTGGAGCGCAATGAGGATATCCTCGCGTCGCTCGTCGCGACGAGGAGGCAGGGCGCGCTGCCGCCGGACCTCACAATCGTGGGTTTCGCGGCCGAGACCGGGGACGACAACGGGGACGTGCTCTTCCACGCGCGTCGCAAGCTGGCCAACAAGGGCTGCGATCTGTTGGTGGTGAACGCGGTGACCGAGGGGAACGCTTTCGAGGTGGACGAGAACGCGGGCTGGATACTCGGGACGGACGGGACCGAGACGGCTCTCGCGCGGGGGTCGAAGACGGCGATCGCGAGCCGTGTTCTCGACGCTGCTGCGGCCCTTCGGTCTCGAAGCGGGTAGTATGACCCCGTTGGTTGCCAGCGCGCAATCAACCGCAGAAACACGGCGCGGCAGGAGCCCTTGCGGCCGGACGTAGTTGGCTATGGTGAGCCGCTGCCCGTGTATTGCGGTGGCGGCAGCCCGATACATGCACTTGAGGAGAATAAAGATGAGCCAAGCAGGATGGCGGCTGTTCACCAGCGAGTCGGTCACTGAGGGCCACCCAGACAAGATTTGCGACGCGATCAGCGACTCGGTCTTGGACGCCTTGCTGGCGCAGGATCCTGCTTCCCGCGTCGCGGTGGAGACTCTGGTGACCACCGGCCAGGTGCATGTCGCGGGCGAGGTCACCACCAAGGCGTACGTGGACATCCCGAGCATCGTGCGCGAGAAGATCCTCGAGATCGGCTACGACTCCTCCTCGAAGGGCTTCGACGGGAACTCCTGCGGCGTCAACATCGCCATCGGCGCGCAGTCCCCGGACATCGCCCAGGGCGTCGACACCGCGTACGAGTCGCGGGTGGACGGCCTCGGCGACGACGTCGACAAGCAGGGCGCGGGCGACCAGGGCCTGATGTTCGGCTTCGCGACCCGCGACACCCCCGAGCTCATGCCGCTGCCGATCTCGTTGGCGCACCGCCTTTCGCGCAGGCTCACCGAGGTCCGCAAGAGCGGCGTCCTGCCGTACCTGCGCCCGGACGGCAAGACCCAGGTCACCATCGAATACGACGGCGACAGGGCGGTGCGCGTGGACACGGTGGTGGTCTCCACCCAGCACGCCGCCGACATCGACCTGGACAACCTCCTGGCCCCGGACATCCGCAAATCCGTGGTGGAGCCGGTGCTCCAGGCCGCTGGGGCGGACGGGCTCGACATCTCGGACTACCGGCTTCTGGTGAACCCGACCGGCAAGTTCGTCCTCGGCGGCCCGATGGGCGACGCCGGGCTGACCGGCCGCAAGATCATCGTCGACACCTACGGCGGGTACGCCCGCCACGGCGGCGGCGCCTTCTCGGGCAAGGACCCCTCGAAGGTGGACCGCTCCGCCGCGTACGCGATGCGCTGGGTCGCCAAGAACGTCGTGGCCGCAGGCCTCGCGGACAAGGTGGAGACCCAGGTGGCCTACGCCATCGGCAAAGCCGCCCCGGTCGGCCTTTTCGTCGAGACGTTCGGCACCGAGCACGTCGACCCCGCGAAGATCCGCGAAGCCCTCTCCAAGGTCTTCGACCTGCGTCCGGCGGCGATCATCCGCGACCTGAACCTGCTCCGCCCGATTTACGCGCAGACCGCGGCGTACGGCCACTTCGGCCGCACGGATGTGGAGCTGCCGTGGGAGCAGACCGACCGGGCCGACGCGCTCAAGGCCGAAGCCGGCCTTTAAGGGGTGTGGCCGCTGCTCAGATGGCGATCTCCTGCGTTGTCGGCCGCTCGCGTACCAACGCTCGTTCCTCGCTATCCCTGTACGCCACGCGGCCTTCCGCCTTGGATCTCATCCATCTGATCGAGCGGGCAAGCGGGTGTGTCGTCTTTTCCCGGTAACGTGATCGTGTGAAGACAATGGGCGCTATGGCGAAGGCGCTGCCGGTCGCCAAGGTGCTGCCATTGCTCGGCCCCGCGCATCTGGACCGGGAGTTCGACTACCTGGTCGCCGAGGAGCAGGACGAGGCGGCGCAGCCGGGGGTCCGGGTGCGGGTCCGTTTCGCCGGGCGGCTGGTCGACGGGATCCTGCTGGAGCGCGCGCTGCGCAGCGACCACGAAGGCCGCCTCGCGCCCCTGCATCGCGTGGTCTCGCCGGAGCGCGTCCTGCCGTCCGAGCTTCGCGCGCTCGTCGAGGCGACCGCCGCGCGGTACGCGGGCACTCGGGGCGAGGTGCTGCGCCTCGCGATCCCGCCGAGGCACGCGCGGACCGAAGAGGCCGTCCCGGCGGTTCCTCGTGGGCGAGAGGCTCCGGCGTCCTGTCCGGCCTTGGACGGCTGGTCCCGATACGAGCACGGCGCCGCGTTCGCCACGGCGTTGGCGGCGGGGCGCGGCCCGCGCGGCGTGTGGTCGGCGTTGCCGGGGGAGTCGTGGCAGCGCCGGTTCGCGGAGCTCGCCGCCGTGGCGGCGGGCCGAGGCCGCACCAGCGTGCTCGTGGCCCCCGACCATCGAGACGTCAAAACGCTGGCGCAGGCGTGCCAGGAGGTCCTCGGCCCGCGCGCGGTCGCGACCATCACTGCGGACGCCGGGCCCGCCGCCCGCTACGGGCAATGGCTCGCCGCGTTGCGCGGCCAGGTCTGGTGCGTGACGGGCACCAGGGCCGCGATGTTCGCGCCGGTGCCGGATCTGGGCCTCGTCGCGATTTGGGACGACGGCGACGAGAACCACCACGAGCAGCGCGCCCCGTATTACCACGCGCGCGAGGTGGCGATCCTGCGCGCGCAGGAGTCGGGCTGCGCCCTCCTCGTCGCGGGGAGCACCGTGACGCCGCAGGGCAGGCTGCTGGTCGACTCCGGCTGGGCGCACGGGATCCAAGCGGGCCGGTCCGAGGTCCGGGCCTGTGCCCCGCGCGTCACGGCGGCGGGGGAGAGCGACTTCGAATTGGAGCGAGACCCGCTGGCCCGTTCGGCCCGCCTGCCGGGCTCGGCGTTCGCGGCCGCGCGGGCGGCGCTCGACGCGCAGGCCCCGGTGCTCGTGCAAACGCCCCGCAAAGGGTATTTGGCGGCGCTCTCCTGCGCCCGCTGCCGCACGGCGGCGAGGTGCAGGCACTGCCATGGCCCGCTCGCCATGGACCCGGCCGGGGGCATGCGGTGCGGCTGGTGCGCCGAGACGGAGACGAACTTCGCCTGTGCCGCGTGCGGGGCAAAGAGCGTGCGCGCCGGGGTGAAAGGGGCCGAGCGCACGGCGGAGGAGTTCGGCAGGGCGTTTCCCGGGACGAGCGTCAAGCACAGCGCGGGGGAGCGGATCATCGACCAAACGCCTTCCTCGCCGGTGCTGGTCGTGGCGACTCCCGGCGCTGAGCCGCAGGTCGCGCCCACAGCGGATGGGCGGCCTGGCGGCTACGGGGCGGCCATCCTCCTCGACGCGTGGCAGTTGCTCGACCGCCAGCACCTTCGAGCGGTCGAGCAGGCCGCGCACGCCTGGTTCCATGCGGCCTCGTTGGTCCGGCCGGCCTCGCACGGGGGCAAGGTGGTCATCACTGCGGACGCGTCGTCCCCTGCGGTGGAGGCGCTGATCCGTTGGGATCCGTGGTGGTTGGCCGAGCAGGAGCTCGCGGACCGCCAAGAGCTCGGCTTCACGCCTGCGGTGCGGATGGCTTCGGTCGAGGGCGAGGCGCATGCGGTGGAGCGGTTCCTCGCCGCCGCGCAGCTGCCCGAGGACGCAGAAGCGCTCGGGCCGGTCGAGCTCGGCGAGGACGACACGGGCGTCCAGGTCCGGATGCTGGTGAGGGCGCCCCGCCGACATGGCGCTGCGCTCTCGGCGGCGCTGCGGGCGGCCCGCGCGGTCGTCTCGGCGAAAGGCGACGGCGAATTCGTCAGGGTGAAGGTGGATCCCTCCGACATCGGCTGATTCCCAGGGCCCAGATCGCGATCTCCTTCGTTGTCCCCCGCAAGCGGGAGGCGCCCCAGGCGTCGCCCGCTGCCTTGCGATACATCCATTTGACCTCCCAGGAGGACCGGCGGGGCGTTGTGATGCAGATCATTTCGATATATCGGCAAATTTCTTGACGGGAAGAGTTTTCGATGTATATTCGATATATCGACAGTGTCGATATATCAGACGAAAACTAGGAGGAAATAATGATCAGACCAGCGTACTTCGAGTTCTTCGACCGGGTTCCGGCAGAGGCTATCGACGGCACTCGGCGGGCGTGCGCCGCTCGCTCCGACTTCAGACGGCCGGGCTTCGGGCCAGACGGCCCGTTCGGCCCCGGCTTTGGTCCGGGCTTCGGCCCCTTCGGCGGCCCCGGTTGGGGCGGCGCTCCGCACGGCCGAGGCCGAGGGCGCGGGCACAGGCGGCGCCATCACGGCAGCGACCGGCGGAATTTCGATCTGCGGGCGGCGATTCTCACGCTCCTCGCGGAGGAGCCGTTGCACGGCTACGAGCTCATGCGGCGGATCAGCGAGCGCTCGGACGGCGCGTGGCGCCCGAGCCCCGGCTCGATCTACCCGGCGCTCGCGAAGCTCCGCGACGAGGGGCTCGTGCTCATCGAGGAGGAGGACGGGCGGAAAACGGCCAAGCTCACCGAAGCGGGCCGGGCCCACGTCGAAGAGTTCGGCGCCGAGCTCGGCGAAGTCTGGGCCGACGCGGACGAGCCCGACCCCGCCCGCGAGCTGTGGCCCGAAGGCCGGAAACTGATGGGCGCGCTGCGCGAGCTCGTCGTGATCGGCGACCCCGACCAGCTCGCCAAGGCCGTGGAAATCCTCTCCGGCGCGAGGCGCAAGCTGTACGCCCTCCTCGCCGAGGACGTGGAGGCGGGCTCGGGCGAGGTCGGCGAGCCGTACTCGGACGGCGCGCTGTAGCCGATCGGGGGCTGCGCGCGGGCGCGGGCGACGTAGACTCTACGTCGCCCGC
>NZ_JBOFQF010000007.1:0-30962 GCF_051660745.1 Segniliparus sp.
CCGTTCCCCTCTCCGCCCATTGCGGCGGGGGGAACGGCCCTTCTCGTCTCCGCCGCAGCGCTGCCCGCGCTGCGGCGAGCCAGGGGTCACAGCTTCTCGAACGCCCCCGCAAGGAGGTCGAGGCCCTCGCGCAGCAGATGGTCCGGCATGACCAGCGGCGGCAAAAAACGCAGCACATTGCCGTAGGTGCCCGCCGTGAGCACGAGCAGGCCCTCCCGGTGGCAGTCGGCCGCGATCCGCTTGGCCGCCTCCGCGTCCGGAACCTTGCCGCCCGGCTTGACCAGCTCGACCGCGATCATCGCCCCACGGCCCCGGATGTCGCCGACCACGGGGTGCGCGCGCTGGATCTCCCGCAACGCGGCCGACATCGCCTCGCCGATCCCCCGCGCGCGTTCGGCCAAGCGCTCGCTCCGCATGAGCTCGATCGCGCCGAGCGCCGCGGCGCAGGCGACCGGATTGCCGCCGTAGGTTCCGCCGAGCCCGCCCGCGTGCACGGCGTCCATGAGCTCCGCCCGCCCGGTCACAGCCGCGAGCGGCAGGCCGCCCGCGATGCCTTTCGCGGTCGTGACGAGGTCGGGCACGATCCCCTCGTGCTCGGACGCGAACCAGTCGCCGGTGCGGCAAAAGCCGGTCTGGATCTCGTCCGCGACGAACACGGCTCCGCTCTCCTGGCACCATTCGGCGAGCCGGGGCAGGAAGCCGGGAGCAGGCTCGATGAACCCGCCCTCGCCCTGGATCGGCTCGATCACGACGCATGCGACATTGCCCGCCCCGACCTGGCTCTCGATCAAGGAGATCGCCCGCTCGGCGGCCTCCTTGCCGGAGATCTCGACCGGCTCGCGGTACGGGTAGGACAGCGGCGCGCGGTAGACCTCCCCCGCGAACGGCCCGAAGCCTTGTTTGTAGGGGGCGCTCTTCGCGGTCATCGCCATCGTGAGGTTGGTGCGCCCGTGATAGGCGTGGTCGAAGGCCACCACGGCGTTCCTCCCGGTGGCGGCCCTGGCGATCTTCACCGCGTTCTCCACCGCCTCCGCGCCCGAGTTGAAGAGCGCGGACCGCTTCTCGTGCCCGCCGGGCACGAGGGCGGCCAGCTCCTCGCAGACCGCGACATACCCCTCGTACGGGGTCACCATGAAACAGGTGTGGGTGAACGCCCCGACCTGCTCGCGCACGTTGCGCACGACCGGCTCGGCGCTGTTGCCGACGTTGGTCACCGCGATGCCCGACCCGAAGTCGATGAACGAGTTGCCGTCCACGTCGACGACCACCCCTCCCCCGGCACGTTCGGCATAGACGGGCAACACGCTGCCGACGCCGGCAGCGACGACGGCCCGGCGTCTGCGCGCCAGCTCTGCCGATTTGGGGCCGGGCACCTCGGTGACGAGCCGCCGCTCTTGCGCAAGAAGGGGTTCTGACATGGGGCGACTATACCTCCCGCCCAGCTCGCGCGGCAGAAACGGCGTCGCAGGGCAGGCGGGCGCGACACGATTCGCGACCCGCTTCGCTCCCAGCCCCCCGTGATGTATTCTTGACCAAAATATACGGAGTTGCCGTTCCGCATAACGCGCGAAACTCACAGCAGACCTTACGAAAGGCCGATCGATGACCGCACCGCCAGGGATGGCGCCGCAACCGGCGCACGCCGCCCCCGAGCCGACCCCTCGCAGCTCCCGGCGGAAGCAGAAGATCACCCCGTTCGCGCTTTTCAAGCGGATCTGGGTGTTCGTCGTCATCTCGTTCGTCGTCGCCGCTGCGGCGCTCACCGTCGACCGGCTCCACGGGATCTTCGGCTCGGACGTGCACGTGACATCCGGCTACGAGCCGATCGCGACCGAGGCCAAGACCTCGAAGCCCAAGCGCGTCCTCTACGAGCTCACCGGCACCACCGGGGCCAGGGGGAAGGTCCGGATCAGCTACTACGACCAGAACACCGAGCCGCAGCAGATCATCGTGCCGAGCCTGCCCTGGTCGCTCCTGATCACCACGACGAACACCTCGATGGCGGCCAACATCATGGCCCAGACCGACGGCGACTCGCTCACCTGCCGCATCACCGTGGATGACGACGTCAAAGCCGAAAAGACCGCAACCGGCCTCAACGCCCTGATCGGATGCATGGTGAAATCCGCATGAGCCACTCCAGCAAACCGCACGCCGAACGGCCTTTCTTCGCGAGGCTCATCCGCATCCTCGCGCTGCCGATCATCATCGGCTGGATCGTCGCCACAGTGCTCTTCAACGTCGCCGCCCCGCAGCTGGAGGCGGTCGGCAAAGAGCGCTCCGTCTCGCTCTCCCCCGCGGACGCGCCCGCCCTCATCGCGATGAAAGAGATGGGCAAGGTCTTCCAGGAGTCCAACTCCGACAGCGCCGCCATGGTCGTCATCGAGCAGACGGACCCGGACCCGAAGAAGACGCTCGACAAAGCTGCGCACACGTTCTACGACGAGCTCATCCGCAAGTTCCGGGCGGACACCAAGCACGTCCAGCACGTCCAGGACTTCTGGGGCGACCGGGTCACCGAGGAAGGCGCCGAGAGCACCGACCACAAGGCCGCGTACGTGCAGCTCAACCTCGCGGGCAACATGGGCGAGGCCTTGGCGAACGAGTCCGTCGAGTCTGTCCGCGACATCGTCAAGGGCACCAAGGCTCCGGTGGGCATCAAGGCCTACGTCACCGGCCAGGCCCCGCTCATGAGCGACCAGAACGACGCGGGCAACAGCAGCATGGAGAAGATCACCTCGGTGACCTTCATCGTCATCATCACGATGCTGCTGTTCATCTACCGCTCGATCTTCACCGTGCTCATCATGCTCCTCATGGTGGGCGTCGAGCTCGGCGCGTCACGGGGCATCATCGCGTTCCTCGGGCACAACGGGATCCTCGGGCTCTCCACCTTCGCCACCAACATGCTCACCTCGCTCGCCATCGCGGCGGCGACGGACTACGCGATCTTCTGGATGGGCCGCTACCAAGAGGCCCGAGGAGCGGGCGAGGACAAAGAGACCGCCTACTACACGACGTTCAAGGGCACCGCGCACGTGGTGCTGGGCTCGGGCCTGACGATCGCGGGCGCGATCTTCTGCCTCAGCTTCACCCGGCTCCCGTACTTCCAGACCATGGGCGTCCCCTGCTCCATCGGCCTGCTCTTCACGGTCCTCGCGGCGGTCACGCTGGGGCCCGCGGTGATCACCGCGGGCAGCGCGATCGGCCTCTTCGAGCCCAAGCGCAAGATGAAGGTGCGCACCTGGCGCAGATTCGGCACCGCCATCGTCCGCTGGCCCGCGCCGATCCTCACGGTCGCCATCGCCATCGCCCTCGTCGGCCTCGCCGCCCTGCCGGGCTACCAGCCCAACTACAACGACCGCGACTACATGCCGAAGTCGATCCCGGCCAACGTCGGGTTCGAGGCTGCCGACCGGCACTTCTCCCAGGCGCGGATGAACCCCGAGATGCTCTTCATCGAGACCGACCACGACCTGCGCGACTCGGCCGACATGATCGTGGTCGACCGGATCGCGAAGGCAGTGTTCAAGGTGCCCGGCATCGCGCGCGTGCAGTCCATCACCCGGCCGCAGGGCACGCCGCTCGAGCACACCTCGATCCCCTTCCAGCTCAGCATGCAGCAGGCGGGCCAGATCCAGCAGCAGGGCTTCATGCGGGACATGATGGGCAAAATGAAGGTCCAAGCCGACCAGATGACCATCATGATCGGGACCATGACCAGGATGATCGGGTCCATGGAGAAGATGTCGGCCATCATGCACGGCATGGTCGGCCAAATGGACGACATGTACGGGACGATCAAAGACCTGCGCGACGACATGGGCTACTTCGACGACTACATGCGCCCCTTCCGCAACTACTTCTACTGGGAGACCTACTGCTACGACTTGCCGTGGTGCTGGGCGTTCCGGTCGGTCTTCGACGCGCTCGACGGCATCGACAAGATGACCGAGCAGTTCGGCCCCATCATCGACAACATGCACGAGATGGACAAGATCCTGCCGCCGATGGTCGCGGACATGAAGTCCATGCTCCCCATCATGACCAGCATGCGGGACATGATGCTGGAGATGTACAACACCCAGATCGGCATCATGGACCAGTCGGACGAGGCCTCCAAGAACGCGACCGCGATGGGGAAGGCCTTCGACGCGTCGAAGAACGACGACTCCTTCTACCTGCCGCCGGAGATCTTCGACAACGCGGACTTCAAACGCGCCATGAAGAACTTCGTCTCGCCAGACGGGCACGCCGTCCGCTTCATCATCTCCCACAAGGGGATCCCGGCGAGCGCGGAAGGCATCGCGCATATCGAGAAGATCCGGCAAGCGGCGCAGGAGGCCGTGAAAGGCACGCCGCTGGAAGACTCGAAGATCTACCTCGGCGGCACCGCCGCGACCTACAAGGACATGGGCGAGGGCTCGAACTACGACCTCCTCATCGCGGCGGTGTCGGCGATCTGCCTCATCTTCATCGTGATGCTCGTCCTCACGCGAAGCCTGGTCGCCGCGGCCGTCATCGTGGGCACCGTGGTGCTCTCGCTCGGCGCGTCCTTCGGGCTCTCGGTGCTGATCTGGCAGTACATCCTCGGCATATCGCTGCACTGGATGGTGCTCGCGATGACGGTGATCATCCTGCTCGCCGTGGGATCGGACTACAACCTGCTCCTCGTCTCGCGGCTCCAAGAGGAGATCCACGCGGGGCTCAAGACCGGCATGATCCGGTCGATCGGCGGCACTGGCACCGTCGTCACGAACGCCGGGCTCGTGTTCGCCTTCACCATGGGCGCCATGGTGGTGAGCGACCTGCGCATCATCGGCCAGGTGGGCACGGCGATCTGCCTCGGGCTCCTGTTCGACACCTTGATCGTGCGGGCGTTCATGACCCCGTCCATCGCCATGCTGCTCGGCCGCTGGTTCTGGTGGCCGGTGCACGTGCGCACCCGGCCCGCGAAAGCCGCGCAAGCCCCGTCCGCGTAGGAGCGGGCCGCTCCCCCAGGCCTTGCGGACGGGCGGGCGCTGTCTATAGCAATACAGATCTGTATCCTATAAACAGCGCCCGCCCGAAAGCGCAACGCGGCCGAGAGGAACAGCCATGAGCACCACCGAGCCCGGGCGGACGTTCGCCCCGCCCGCTTTCGACAACGTCGAGGACGAGCGCCAGCACCGGAAAATCCGCCTGGCCGCAGGATTCCGCCTCTTCTCCAAGGCAGGGTTCGACGAAGGCGTCGCCGGGCACATCACCGCCCGCGACCCGGAATTCCCCGACACCTTCTGGGTGAACCCGTTCAGCCTGCACTTCTCCCTGGTCCGGGCCAGCGACCTGATCCGGGTGGACCACGAGGGCAACGTCGTGGAGGGAGACCGCCCGGTCAACCGCGCCGCCTTCGCCATCCACTCGCAGATCCACCAGGCCCGGCCCGACGCCGCCGCGGCGGCGCACAGCCACTCGGTCTACGGGAAGTCGCTGTCCGCGCTCGGCGTGCCGCTCTACCCGATCACCCAGGACGTCTGCGCCTTCTACCACGACCACGCCGTCTTCGACGACTACACCGGCGTCGTGCTCGACACCGAGGAGGGCAAGCGGATCGCACACGCGCTCGGCGACAACAAAGCGGTCATCCTGCGCAACCACGGCCTGCTGACGGTCGGCCAGACCGTGGACTCCGCCGTGTGGTGGTTCATGACCATGGAGCGCTCCGCCCAGGCGCAGCTCGTCGCGATGGCCGCCGGGCCGCTCGTCGAAATCGCCCCCCAGAGCGCCGCCGTCACCTACGGCCAGGTCGGCTCCGAGCACGCGGGCTGGTTCCAGTTCCAGCCGCTGTTCGACCGGATCGTCCGCGAACAGCCGGACCTGCAGGACTGACCGGGCCAAAAGGGCCGGGCCGCCCGCGATCCGTTAGGTTCTCGCGCGGGCGCTCTGGTAGAGTATCGATGCTTCGGGCGCTCTGCGCCCGGCGCGGGCTGTGGCGCAGTTTGGTAGCGCACTTGACTGGGGGTCAAGGGGTCGCAGGTTCGAATCCTGTCAGCCCGACGCAGGTCACGACATGTTTTTCGTGATCTTGAGGTCGATTTTTCCCTCTCGTACCCCAACGCATACCCCAACCAGCTTCGCGGAGCGGCTGGTGAGCGCCATGCTTGCCGGTTCGCCAGAGTGTCGGCCCGGTCCCCAAATGGTCCCCATGGCTCAGATCCCGAGCACTGCGGAGAGCCCGTCCACCGCCGAACGCGCCGCCTGGTCGGACGTGTGGCCGTAGATGTCCCCGGTGATCGCGATGGAGCTGTGCCCGAGCAGATCGGCCACCGCTTTGATATGGACCCCGCTCTCAAGCCACGCCATCGCAGCCGAGTGCCGCACGGCGTGGACGTTCGCTTTCTCGATACCGGCCTTCTTGGCGGCGGCTTTCACCACGCGCAGCAGGTTGCGCGGATCGACCATCGTCCCGAACTCGGTCGTGAACACCATGCCGCTGTCTTTCCACTGGTCGCCAGCCCGCAAGCGCTCCTCAAGCTGCCTCTTTCGATGGGCTTTCAAAGCCGTGACCATGCCTTGCGAAAGCGGGATGGTCCGACGCGAGGTCTTTGTCTTCGGATCGGTCAAGACCAGCTTGCCGCCGATGCGCGCGACGGTCTTACGAACGGTGAACTTGCCGTCCTGCTCTTTCAGCTCGACATCCGACCAGCGCAGGCCAGCCGCTTCGCCTCGCCGTATCCCGCTGGCCGCGATGAGCAACAGCGTCGTGCGATAGCGCGACGAATCGGCGGCTTTCAAGATCTTCGCGAGGTCTGCGGCCTCGAAATGCACCGCCTCTTTGCGCTCGACTTTCGGACGCTTGACCTTGGTCGCTGGGTTCTCTGCGAGCAATCCGTCCCGCACGGCGGTGTCCAGCGCTGAGCGCAGCACCGTGTACGTGGTGCGGACAGTGGACTCAGCGAGCCCCACAGAGCTTTTTTTGCCATCGGCTCCAGTCTGAACCTTGCCAGCGTTCTTCAAGTGGACGATGAGCGCTTCGATATGGCTGGGCTTGAGCTTGTCAAGAGTCAACGTCCCGAACTTGCCCGTCTCAATGTGGTGTTTGGACAGCCGCTCGTAGAGCTCGATGGTGTTGCCCTTGCGGTCGGACGCTTGCAGCGTGGTCGCTCGCCAGTGCGCCATCCACTCCTTGACGGAGGCTTTCGCGTCCGTGGGCGGTGCCCCCTTGTCCAGCCGCTCGCGCGCGTTCTTGAGCTTTCCCCGCGCGACCTTGGCCGTGTCCGCGTAGAACGATGTCCGCTTACGCTGGCCCGTCTTCGGATCGAGGTAGGCCAATCGCGCTTCCCACAGCCCGTTAGGCCGTTGCCGCACTGTGCCTTCGCCGTTCGCCCGCTTGCTCATTTCAGCTTCTTTCCTTTCGTCGTCGGCGGAAGCAGCCCTTCCCTACGGCAGAGCTGCACGTACCGCGCCGCGGTGCGCTCGGACACAATGAACGTCCGCGCTACGGCCCGGACCGGCCCGGTATCGAAATTGTCCCGATAGACTTCGGCGACCTTCTGTAGCGTTTCCCGGTTCATGGTGCGATACGGCATGTTGCGAGCCGAGCGCACTGCGCGAGTGCCAGCACCGTCTTTGTCCATGTCGAGTTCGAAAGAACCGGGACCGATCTGCTTTCGCGAAATGAGGCCGACGAACTCTTCGATCCAGTGCTCAAGAGGGATGCTCCGTAAGTCTTTGGTGCGCACTTCCGGCCCGTCGTCTTTATGTTTGAATGTGACCTCGGCGCAGATCGGGACACCGTTTCGGACTGTGATCCAGATGAACACGGACGGCTGCCCCTCCCCTCCGGGAAAATCTATGTAGAGGTCCTTCGGGATGACTCGATCATCCCCCAGCTGGACCATCTCCCCCGTGCCGTCGTAGTACACCTCCCCCCATGGCGTCCTGAGTAATACCTTAACGCCGGGATTCCGATTCGGGGCCATCGCCGAAGCCTCCTTCTAAGTCGGCCAATCTCAATGCCATCCGGCGGCAGAAGATTGGCATGGTTACCCTTGCTATATGGCATGCTTTTCCATGCCACTCGTGTTAGCGTAGCAGATGACCGTATGCGAACACACGAGCGACGGCGAACATGAGGAGAAAGAATGGAAGAAATGTTCACAAGCTGCCTCTACCCGATTCCCAAAGCCAGAGAAGCATTGGGAGGCATCTCAACCACCACCGTCTACGAGCTTGCCAAACAGGGCGAGATCGTGAAGGTGAACATCGGGCGGCGTGGATTCATCACAGCCGAGAGCATCACCGAATACATCGGACGCCTCGCATGCCCCAACACCGCCAGCATCGCGATCGATGCCCAGTGACCAAGCCGGATTTCTTCGCGCTGGCTGTAGAGGAGACGATGCGCGGCCGCCCCTTCTCGGGGTCTGCGCCTGAGCGAAAACCCCGGGGTTTGCTCGGGTTGTTCTCTCGGCGACAGAGAGGTACGGCAGTCGCGCCAGAGAAAGAGGCAGGCGGTGATGCGTTGGCCTGATTTGCGTAACTGAACGGTCGCGCGCCCTGCTCCGAGGAAGTTCTTGCAGGAATAGCCCCTCAGGAGCGGGCGCACGATCGGAATCCTGATGAATCCAGTTTTTCTATCTAGAACCAGAGAGGACTTCAATTGAAGACTATAGCATCGGCTTTCCCCGATGAGAACCCCCGGAACGGGACTGATTGGCCTTCGACCAGGGCCGGATTGTTTCGGCGGCGCGATACTGCCGTACGGCTCGCGCCGTTGGAGTGCGGATGCGCCGACCCGTGGACCTGCCGCTGCAACGAAGACGAGGAACTGAGCGAGTCCAGGCTTGATTGCCTCGCGGTGGCGTACCGGCACGTCTTGGCGTGCGGTTACACTCCGGTCGCGAACTGGCCTGCCTTGCGCGAGTTGTGGCGGCGAGGCGGCGAGGACCGAGCGTTGTCGCTACGGGTCTCCTGGTTGTGCAGGGGGTCCGAACAGTGAGCGGTCAAGATCTGAATGTGGGGGGCGCGCGTGTCGCGCCCCCCGCTGGGCCAGTGGAGTTGATCGACGGGGCGGCGTTGCTGGACAAGGTGCGGGCGTTCAACGACCGGTTCGTAGCATTGCCTGGTGAGGCGGCGCGGGTGTTCGTGCCGTTGTGGGTGGCGCACGCGCACCTTTTGGAGGTGTTCGACTCGACCCCTCGGGCGGCGTTCATGTCGCCAGAGCCGGGGTCGGGCAAGACCCGCCAGTTGGAGGTGATCGAGACGCTGACGCCGAATGCGATGCACGCGGCAGGGGTGAGCCTGCCCGTGTTGTTCCGGTCGGTGGCGTCGATGAAGCCCACGCCGACCATCCTGCACGACGAGATCGACGTGGTGTTCGGGCCGAAGGCGAAAGAGCACGAGAACCTGCGCGGGTTCCTCAACTCGGGCCACCGCAGGGGCGCGAAGTACTACCGGTGCGTGGGGGAAGGCTCGAAACAAGAGTCGGTGCCCTTCCCCAGCTACAGCGCGCTCGCGGTGGCGGGGCTGGGCAATATCCCCCGCACCGTCCGTCAGCGCTCGGTGGTCGTGAGGATGCATCGCCGCGCCCCCCACGAGAAGGTTGAGCCGTTCCGCCACCGCATCCACAGTCCTGAGGGCAACGAGCTTCGCGACAGGCTCGCCGCGTGGGCCGACCAAGTCCGCGAGCATATGGCCGGAAGGTACCCGGTGATGCCCGAGGGCGTGGAGGACCGCGACGCGGACGTGTGGGAGCCGCTGATCATGGTCGCGGACGCGGCGGGGGGCGACTGGCCCGAAACGGCGAGGGCGGCGTGTCAGGCGTTCGTCTCGGCGGGCAAGACCCCGGAGGCGGCGTCGCTCGGCGTCCGGCTGCTGCACGACGTGAGGAAAGCGTTCGGGGAGAACGGGCGGATCGGCGCCGACGCCTTGGTCGGCGCGCTCGTGAAGACGCCGGACGCGCCGTGGTCGAAACTGCACGGCGAACCCATCACCCGCTCAGAGCTCAAACGCATGCTCGCGGACTATGGCGTCGAGGACAAGAAGATCCGGTTCGGGAAGAAGACCGAGATGGGTTACTACAGGGCCGCGTTCGCTGAAGCCTGGACCCGCTACCCCCTCCCTGAGAAACCAGAACAATCGGAACGCGCGGAACACCGCAGCTCACAAGACACGGACCTGACTCCGGAGCTGGAGTATGTTCCGGAACACCACGACGAGCAGGAACACCGAGCACCAACCCTGACTAGGGATGTTCCCGAAGTTCCCGATGTTCCAGGAACACAGGAGGGGGACGAGGAGATCGGGGAAGCCGGGTTCGTGGGCAGGTTCGTCAGACTAGTCGCGAAAACCGAACGCGCCGCGCTCGCCCTCCTCTCACTCACAGCAGACGACCGCTTCCCCTGCAACCGCGACAGCATCGCCGAGCGGCACCTCGCATACGCACAGCGAGCGCTGCACAACGTCGAGAGCGTCCTCGAACCACTCGCGCCAAACAAGGAGGTGAGCGCCGCAGTTCCCGACAGCGCTCGCATTTCCCGCAGCGCCGCCGCCGATTCAGGAAAGCGGCCCTCGCTCACCGGCGAGTTCGGCAGGCTTGCGTTCGAACTCGACAACCGATGCGCTCGTCTCGCCCGCCACGCCCGAGACGAGCGGTTCGCGACCAGCCGAGACGAGATCGCTACTGACAATTACCAGACGCTAGCTGAAATCCATCGAGCGCTCGCCGAAACGACCGACCGGCTCAAGCCCGCCGACTCCCAATCTCGCACCGCCTGAACCACCAGGCACCCCTGGGGGGAGCCCCTCTCAGAAAAACCCGGAACCATACCCGGCGATGTGCCCCGTCTCCCCCCGAGCTCTACGGCCCCATGGAATCCGCCGTAGAGCTCGGGGATCGGCAATGCTCAAGGAAGCGGGACAGCGTGATTGATGCCTGTGGCGACGAAGGCGGTCACAACGATGGTCATCATCATGGGGACCACGAGCCCGGACATGGAGAATCCGATCCCGGTGACCCCACTGGCGAATCGAGCGCCCTGCCCGACCAACCAATCATGCTTCCTGCCGTTTCGCCAACGTTTGAACGTGATTGCCACGAGCGCTTTGTGCAGGGATTCCCGCGCGTACGCCTCTCTCAAGGGTGTTGGGATCTTCGCGATCTTCCTGCCCAGTAGGAGCATCATCGCCATGCCGAGAAATAGCGTCATGAACTGCAAGGGCAGGCCGAACAGCTCGAACAGCTCGCCTCTGATCGGCTTCCCCTCCTTGTTCGCGTCGTAAATCTCGTTGCCGATCATCCCGAGGAAGGCGGAGCAGCTGACCAAGAGCGTCGAGAGCACTGCCCAACCCGAATACCTCCATTGCCATTTTCCGTAGGTGCCGGACGTCGACGGCGGTTTCGGCGCGGAATAGTACACCGATTGCTCAGCGCCGATGAGGACAACAATTATGACCGCAAACACGCCGAGGTACACAGCCTTCCAGGGTTGCGGGAGGGCTTCGCCACTAATGACATCCTGTCTGCGGACGACAGCCAGGCACAAAAGCGCGCCCAGTGGGACGCTCACACAGACTGCGATCAATACCCGCAGGCGGGGGCGCTTCTCTAGCCAGAGCCGCTTAGGCAGCTTCAATCCATGCCCGGCCGCCGAGACTCTGCGCTTTGGGCGTTGCACCCATTCGCCGTTAGGCCGGCCCGAACGGACTGGAGTCCGCACAGACTCCATAGGGGCTTTCATCAACATGACGTTCTCCTTCTCGCTATGTCCGCTGGCACTATCTGGCGCGGTGACGATAGTGTGCGCGAGACCTCTGACAAGGCGTTAGGCGAAGTGAGGACGGGCGAAGAAGCAACGCTAAGCCGTTTCCTGGAACAGGAACCTACGCAGGCGTGACCCGTGATGATCCAAGAATATCTAAAATTGAGACAATCGTCTCAATTCTTGATTTCGGGAATAATCCACAGCCGCCCCACCGGCCTTTGCTGCCGATTTCCAGGTCAACGTTATCTTTCCGTTACCTAGCGTGGCGCGCGGCGGCTTTTTCGCGCGAACTCGGGCGATACGGCCTCGCGTGCGCCGGTTTCATAACATTCCGTGCTCTTAGTGTTATGTATCTGTTATTTATTGGTGGAGCCAGAAGCTCCCGCGAACCGGTGATCGCAAGATCGACCGCTTGCCTAATCCGCAGGCCGGGGTACAGTTTCGAGGCGTGACAAGCTTCCTCGCGGCGACGGACACCGTCCCTGCCCCTTCCGTTTTCGCCCTCCCCCGCGGAGGCTCGCGATGAGCGGCGGACAAGGCACGGACGACATCCGGCTCGAACCAGAGGTCGCGAAAGCGAAATTGGCCGAGACCGGCGATATCGCCGCGTATGTGAAGAAACGCGGAGTCGAGGGCCTGGCGCGGTGCGACGACCCGCCAGCGGGGTTGTCCGATCCCGCGTCGCTCGCGCTCGCGCGCCGCCAGCTCGCCGTCCACCCCGTGCTCAAAGAGGCTTTCGAGAAGGAGGCCGACCGGCTCACGGACCACGCCGACGAGATGATCACCTCGGTTCAAAAGTACGCGAACGAAGACGCGGAGAGCGCCGAGGACGTGGAGCGGATCGCCCGCAGGCTCGGAGATAACCCATGACCGCCTACAAACCGCGCGAGCCATTCCCCGGTGTCGGCAAGGACTACAAAGGCCCGCCCATGACGGCCGAACTGTACAGGCGGCTTGAAGCGGAGTGGTACCGGGAGCAGGACGCGGCGGCGTGGGAGGCCGAGCAGTCGGACGAATGGCGGCGCGGCCGCAACGAGGGGAACGTGGCCGCTCATCGGCAACAACGGCTCCTCACGGCCCGGATCTCGGACGCAGCGCAGCAAGTCCGTGGGCTCACCGTGGCTGCGACGAGCCAGCAGATCGGGGTGCGATGCGAGACGGGCGGGGACGGCACCCCGAAACGGCTCGACCTCGGACGGCAACTCGGATCGCACGGCGGCGACACGCTCATCTGGGCGTGGTCGATGTGCGCCTACGGATACGACAAGCGGATCAGGGCGGTGCTCGAACTCTTAGAGGGAGTCGAGGACTTCGGCACGAAGTTCGACGAGGACAGGCTCACCCCGCCGTCAGCCACCAGCATGGCCGAGTCGAACGGCGCGAACAAAGAAGTATTCGACCGACTCATGGCAGAAGCCCGCGTCGAGGGCCGAGGCGGCGAGGACGCGCGCCAATCGCTCAGGAAGTACCCGAACCGGCAAGTGATCCTACCGTTCGTCGCCCACTCCTCCCAGCACAACAGCATGTTCACGATCCAGCTCGACGGGGCGCTGCTACCCGTCGCCGTCACCGTGCCGGGATTCTCGGACGTGGAAAATCTGCGGCTTTGCCAGCTCCTACGGCACCTCGGGCTCGTCGCGCGCCGCGAGCATAAAACGATCATGCAGCGCGCCGTCAAAGGGCTGCCGGGGTTCGACGGCCTGCGGCCCGGAGCGCCTGACGCAGCGAGCCTGTTAGAACCGCCCAGGACATCGGAATGGCCGTCCGAGGACGAGGCGGCGCAGGACATCCGCGACCGATGGCTCGCGGACCTGCGACTGGAAATCGACCGGGGCGAGCACGGAGGCAAGCCGGTATGAGCAGCGACCCGAAAAGCATCGTCAAACCCGCGAGCGAGCACGCCGGAAAGATCCTGGGTACGAACTGGGCCGAAGACCGCCCCGAACGGCTCGCGCGCAACAGCGACCACCTTCGCGAGCTGCACGACGCGGTGCTCGCCAAAATCGAGGAGTTGGAGCACCAGCACAACCGTCTCGGCGAACTGCTCGACTCCGAGGGGCTGCGTGCCGGTCAACAGCGCCACGCCCAACGAGTCGAGGCGCACCGCCTGTTGGCCGAAGCGGTCAAAGCCGAGGCGGACGGGGACTTCCAGCGCGCCGTGCTCCTGCACAAGCTCCAAACCGACCTGGACGAGATCGTGCTCGTCGCAGAAGCGCTCCTCGCCGCCGACGACGCATTGAACGGCCCGACGGGCGCGACCGGCAACCGGCACAAGATCCTCGAAGCCGCCCGATTCGAAGTGAAGCAGCGCATCGAGACGTTCGAGCAAGACCCCCTTATCGCCGTCCCCGACTACCCCTTCGACCCACCGGACATCGACACACGGCCCGAACCGGCCAGACGGGAACACGCCCCGGAGCCCGCGCACCAAGCGAAGCCCACGAAGGCCGAATCCGGGCCATCGGAGGACCAGGCCGAGCAGTCCGCCGCTCTTTCGCCCGCTGTCGGCCCGACCCAGCACGGCGGGGCCGGAATCGCGCACGAGCATCCCGACCCGTTCGCGCTGCACGCCGCAGCATGGCCCGAGCAATCCGCGCACAGCGCGCCAGAGACCCCAGCCGCCGCGCCAGGCGAGAGCCCACACGCCGACGCTGCCCACGTACAATCCGCGGTGCCTAGTTTCGGAGAGACCTCCGTCCATTCCGAGGCCCACAGCGGCGAAGCTGGCGGACACACTGAGGCACAAAGCGCCCCCGCACCGACCGATACCGACCGCTCCGGGGCGACGACGGCGCAGAGCGCGACGGACAGCGGCGGCCCCGACATCGTGGACGTGGAATACACCGACACCGCGACGCAAGCCGGGGCCGCGCAAATCGCCATGAGCACCAGCCTCGCCTTCAAAGACACGGATTACCGCCCACCGTCCGCTCAGCGGGTGCGCGACGAGCGGTTCGGCGACCTGCCCGCCGCGCCCGCGCCCTCAACCGATCCCGAATCGGTGGTCACCGCCCTATGCCAGCTCGCCGCGCCGCTCGTGAGGAACCAACCGAGCTGCCTCAAACAGGAAGACGCGCCGATAGAGGTCTGCGTGCTCGTGGAGGAGAACGACGACGGCGAGACCGTCTACCGCTTCCACACGAACGCGGGCTTCGGCGTGAACCCGCCAGGAGTACCGACACCGGACATTTGCGAGCCGGGGTTCGAGACCTCCGTCGGGCTCGTCCTGACCAGCCCCATAGGACAACGCGCCTCCGTCCTGCACGCGACGGTCGGAGTCCTCAGCGCCGCCGAAGTCGCGGTGCGCGACTTCCAATTCCGCCAAGAGCACGACAAACGCGCGGGCAAACGCCGCGCCCTGATCGGAATCGGGAGCACCGGCCCGATCCTCACCGAGGTCCGCCGATCCGCCGTGGGCACCATGAACCACGTGATCGGGGAACCGCCGCCCTCCCCCTTCTTCGTGGACGGCGACGAGCTCGCGGACGCGAAACCCAACGCCGACCCCGCCATGCTCACCGCGCGCCACCCCCTCTACCGCGCCGCCGAGGGCTTGAACCCCTACCGAGGCACCGACCAGCTCGCGCACAAGCTCGACCGCGCCGTGCGCTGGTGGGACGCGAGGACCGTGCAAGACCACACGGGGCGCGAGAGCTGGCACGTCCAAATCGAATTCGCCACCAAACTCGTGGACGACATCTGCGTCGCCGCCGAAGTCAGAGACCGCCCCGGCGTGCAAGACGCGTTGCGCGCGATAGACGATTGGCGGCAGGCGAACCAACACACCCTCACAGCAGACCTCGCCGCATGGCTGCCGCCGCTCTGGGAGGCGGTGCGCCGCGAGCACGGCAAGAAGCTATGGGACCGCGCCCCGTTCGACATCATCCGCCCCTACCGCGCCGTGCTCGCTCGATGGGCTTTCACCGCCCTCCTCGCCGAGTACGAACGCGGATGGAGCCGCGCGGAGAGCGATCCCTACTGGCTGCACACCATCTGCTACCTGCATTTGAAGGCGCATAACGACCAGATCGGGAAGCTCGACGAACGTATCCCCGACTACCCCGACGACATCTACGCCAATCTATGAGGAAAGCGAGAACACATCATGTCCGGTGACGTGTGGGGAGAGAACATCCGCGACTTCGGAGCGCCCGAGGAAGAGCGCAAGTGGGCCGACCCGAGACAGCAGCACGACGACGAGCAGCCAGCCGGCACCGCCGCCTCGGGACGCGACCCGTCCGGAGCGGTACGCGCGGACGTGGACCCTTACCGTCAACTGTTGCGGCTCGCTGTCGCGTCCGACTGGGAGCAAAGGCTCGTGGCCGAGGGTTTGGCCTCAGCGTTCCGTGCCGCATACGAAGACGCGATATCGAAGCTCCCCGAGGTAGAACTGCCGGAAGCGCCGACGCTCACAAGCGAGGAGCTGGAAGACCGGGTACGGGAGTACGCGGGTCCGCCCCGGTCGAGCGAGGCGTTCGCCGACGCGGTGCTCACCGCAGTGGAGGAAGCTGATGCCTTCTTACGGGAGCTTGCCGAGCGGCCTCAACCGGTCTTGCCACTGCCAGAGGCAAGCGTGCCGCGCACGATCCGACTTGGCGCGCTCGCCGGTTTCCTCAACGAATGCGAGGTCAACCCCGAGTGGGCGCGCGGCAGAACCGGCACCGAGATCTCTAACGAGGCGTACGACGCGATCCTCCGAGCACGGGAGGCAGACCATGAGCGCGGCGACCCCACGGCGGACATACGGGCACGGGCGCAAGCGCTCACCGACAAGCTCTTCGGCTTCGGCTACGAGGCCATCGCCAAGCTACAGACCTTCTGACCACAAAGACCGAATGATAGGAACGCCATGACAGATTTGAAAGCCGACCTTCAACAGTTGAGCGCGCAATCGTTCTACTGGAACCAAGTCTCCGACGGGCTTATCGGGGTGAGGGACCAGGGCGATTCGCTCTTCGTCCGCAACACGCGGGAGAACTCGCACGCGATCCTCGGCAACGACTTCATCGCGGCATACAAAGACCTCGCGCATGCGCTCATCGACAGGGCGAACGACGGAGCGTTCAAAATAGCCGACATGTCCGCCGCCGTGGTGGAAGTTGTGCAGGAGTACCGAAAAACTGAAGACGACTCCGCAGACCATCTGCACAACGTCTTCTCGCCCAACCGCCCGACGAAGTTCTGAGGAAGACAATATGACGGCAGTCACCGACCTGATCGGCAAACTCAGGGATGTCGAGCACCGGCCCCAAGACATCCGATCTGCCGCGAACCATGCGGCGAATCATCCGCTCTGCCCGACACGGCTCAAAGGGCTTATTCGAAGCGCAGGAGACACGGCGGCGGACGGGGTGCAAAACCTTCTGGACGCGGTACAGCCGGTCCTCGACTCGCTCGACTACTACACCGAGCAGCAGAACCACACGCCCGAGGCCTGGGACGCGATGAAAGCGAGCATCACTAAAATCATCTCGGACTTCGAAGACGAGAATTTCAGCATCGGTGGCCGCTGGGAGGGCCCTGCCGCCGAGGCGTACCAACGCGCACGGGACCGGCAGAAAGCCGCCGTGCAAAAGCTGAAAGACATCTCCATCTCAGCCAGCGGGTCCGTCGGCAAGTCGAACGACGCGTGGGACACCATGTGCTGGGGTCTCGTCGGGGTGATCGCGGGTGTGATCGTGGCCGTTGTCGCCGGTCTCGCGGCGATGGCGACCGTCGTCGGCGCGCCTGCGGGTGCCGAGGCGATCATCGGCACGGCGCTCGCCGCCGTTACTGTCCTCCTGGGCCTCATCGCTGTCTTCGCCACAGCGAGCACCAGCATCAGCGCTGAGGCCAGAAACATTCGCGACCTCTTCCTCACCGCTAGCGAATACCCGAACGGGGCTTGGCCGATCCCCGCCACGGGCTCGTTCGGCCCTACGCAAGGATGGACCCCGAAATGACGAATCCCATCCCCCCTTTCGGCCACAACATATACCCGACAGCGCATGACTCCACCCCAACAGGACAGAAGAAGCGCAACGTGCGAATCGCCCTGATGCTCCTTCCGCTTCTCCTCGTAGTCATCGGCATTCCATTCGTCTGGAAGCTGTGGAAAATCGGCCATGCTGACCCGCCCCCACCGAAACAACAGGACAGCCAAGTCCTAGACGTGGAACCGGGAGCCGGGGTCAAACTCAAGTTCGGGGATACCGCCGTGTACACGTCCGGTGACTTGACAGTCGAGGTGAAGGTCACGAGTTTCGCGAAAGCCGCAACCAATCCGCCCAAGTTGGCAGGACAGACGGGTACCTGCGGCTCGTATTGGGTCGCGAGCCTCACCGCCACCTATTCGATCCACAACTCTGAATGGCGCACAGATACATTCCCGTCTCTCCGATTCTCTGTCATCTACGACGATCTGGCTCCTGGCGCGAGGGGTCATCGCGTCGATGGGAATCGCGCAGATCTGGAGAGCTCCGACGACTTCCTCACCACGCGTAATAACGCTATCGCCGCGCATGGGAAGCAGGGCGGAGCCGCCCCCTTCACCGTCGTGGGCAATACCTACTTCCCCAATTGCACACCTCGGGGCGCAGAGATGGCACCCAGCGCCACAGATCCCATCGGAGTGAGCCTGGCCGTGCCCGGATCGGACAACGCCGCCGCGAAGTGGCTGCGGTGATGAGCAAGAAGTGGCTGCGGTGATGAGCAAGTCGATATGACGCGCAATACACTGAGCCCACCCACACCAAGACGAGGAGGATACAACCGATGAGTAGCAGAGACCCCGATTTCAGGATCACCGAAGCGGACAAAACCCATATCCGCAGCGCCTTCGAAACACTGCTCGATAATCTGGATAAAAAACGCCGTAAACAGGCTAAACAGCTCGCAGAGTTACCGTTTATGGGCGACGGGTTCGGGGCGTGCCCGGACGGCGAGCACCTGCTCGCCACCGCGAAGGTCAGCGGGGCGAAAGCCGAGAAATACGTCCACGACCTCATTGAAGCCATCAAGGCGTTCTACGAGGCGACAAAAGAGGTATGGGCCGCGTATGAGCGGACGGACGCGGGATCGGGCGAAGCCATCACGCAGGCGCTCGCCAACCTTGACGCAGCGGAAAAGTTGGTGCCGCGTGGCTTCGCCACCACGATTTCCAGCCGCGCGCACATTGTGGGATTCGAATGATGCGCCAGCGACTCAATACATCTCTTCGCAGCTCTATAGCGCTGCTCGCGACGGCGGGGCTGGTGCTCGCCGGATGCGACCGAGGCAAATCCGACCCGAGCGCATCCAGCGGTACGGCGGGCTCTTCGAGCGCCGCGAGCACGAACCCGGCCACGCCTTCGGACGCGATCACGTGGGAGACTGCGGGTAACCCGCTGAAGGTGCTCAAAATCGGAGACTCCGCGACCTACACCGTCGCGGGCCTCACCATCACAATCCGGGTGAACAGCTTCCAACCCGCTCCCGACTATCCCAAGATTCTGGACGAGGAAAGCGACACGAACGACAGTTGCGGCTCGTACTGGCTCGCCGCATTGACCACGACCTTCTCAGCGAAAAACCTCACATGGAAAGATTGGACGCTCGTACCTGTGTCCTCGCTCGGCGCACGGTACGGCGACCCGAGCCTGCCTCCCCCTGGCCAGCCTGGTCACGGCTACAGCACTAGCGCTGACAGCACGCACCAACCTGACGATGCCATTCAAGCCTCTCTGAAAGCCGCGACCGACCGAATGGGGAAGACCGACTTCCCCCCGGTCACATTTGATTCGAAAGCCTACTTTCCCAACTGCGACGACCACCCTAATGGGGAGGGGAAGGAAGGTGTGAGCACAATACCTCCGGTCGGTCTGGAGTGGAGCGTGTGGGCTCCTCGCGACCTCGACCCACGAGCTTTCGGCAAGGTCGCCGTGCTCTGGCATATTTGACCAGCGGCCATCACTGATTTTCGAGAGGAGTTCCTGAGATGGGGCAAAAGGATTTCCCGCCGACCGCGCGGTCGGATTGGGGGCAGAACATCGGCATCGGCAGCAGCCTCCAACCGGAGTTAGTCGAGCAGGCTGGCAAGAAATGGGGCCAGCTCGGGGAGGATATCGCCCAGGATTTGAGCGATTTCTACCAATCGGTCGCGGGCGGTCAGCATGAGTGGCGGGGCAAGGGCTTCGACGCGTTCTACGGCGAGGCGGGGCGTGTCCAGGAGTCGGTCAGCAATCATGGCAAGGCTTCGATGGACAGCTACGCGCAGACGCTCGCGGACCATTCCTCCGACACGGCGCAGGCGAAGAGCGTCGTGGCGAACAATTCGTCGTGCGAGTGGGGGCAGGACGACGGGCCAGCGGCCGAGGCGACGGCGAACGCCTTGCAGGCCATGTACCGCCCGCCCGGCGACAGCGCATTCCAGGAGATACCGGACTTCCAGCCGCCCTCGGCTGTCGACGGCTCCGGGTTAGGCAGCGGCGGCGGCCCGAGCGGTACAGGTGGCAGCGGTGGTGGTTCTGGTGGCGGCGCTTCCAGCGGCGGCACTCCGAGCGGAGACGCTGGCGGAACGGCCGACCGGAATCCCAACGTGGGCAGCGGCGGCGACGGGGAGTACGCGCCGAACAGCTACAGCGGCAACGAGGGGCAAGGATCGTCGGGCGATGACAAGGGCGGCGCACAGGGCGATTCGCCCTCTGCCGGCGAAGGCGCTGGCGGCGGCTCTCCCTCGGGCCAAGGCGGCGGCCCCGCTGGCGGCGGCCCTCCTCCTGGCGGGCCTTCCCCTTCGACGGGCACGCAGGGTTCGCCGTTCGACTCGTCCGCATACGATCCCTCATCGCCTGCCGGGTTATCTGGCGGCATCGACTCGTCGGGCGCGGGCGGGGGTTTCGTCGGAGGCGTCGGCGGCGGGTTCGGGGGCGGCGACCGTGAGCGCACGCTGAGCCAGAAGCCGAGCGCCGTTGCGTCGAGGGGGACGGAGGTTCGGATTAGCGCGCCGAAAGTGCCGAACCTGCCCAGCGGCATGGGCGCGATGCCCGGTGGCGGCATGGCCCCCGGCGCGGCGGGCAAGAGGGACGACAAGGAGCGCAAAACCCCCTCATACCTGGTGAACGCGGAGCACGGGCAAGCCATGCTGGGCGACGCGCTGCCCATCGTGAACGCCCCCGTCATGGGCGAGCTGACCAAGGCCGAGCTCCAAGAGATGCAGGAAGCCGCGAAAGGGCAATCGCCGGAGAAGGAGCAGCCCGCAAAGGCCAAGTCCGGGGGCGCTCCTCCCCCGCCCCCGCCTGGCGCTCCCACGGCGCGGGGCAAAGCGGGCCAGCCCTGACGCATGTCCGCCGACGACCCGATCCGGGGGTTCTCCGCTTCGCTCGCTGCGGCGCGGCGCGCGGCCCAGGAGGCCCGCGCGCAAGCAGAGTTCGTGCTCCGCGACATCGCGGCGGCGCAGGGGCTCGATGACCGGGAAGTGGTGACAGTGACCATCGACGCGGGCTGCCACATCACGGACGTGTCGTTCGCGCCGCGTTGGCGAGTCGTGCGGGAGTCGGAAGAACTGGACGACGTGATCAGCCAAGGCCACGAGGCGGCGCGAGAAGCGCAAGATGCGGCCCTGGCCCGGCTCGTGTATGAGGCGATGACGCGCGGCGAGCAGCCCGAGCCCTCGCCGCTCCCGTGGGGATCGGACGAGATGTTCGGCCCCCCGACTCGCACACTGGCGAGTCTTGTCGGCGATTTCCTCGACCACCAGGCGCGCGACGCGGGCGGCTCAGAGTTCGGGAAGAACGAGGCGGCGACGGTGACCGTGGAGGCGAACCAGCGCGGATTTGTGTCCTGCGGCGTCGATCCGCGCTGGGCCGACGACTGCGAGAACTGGGAGATCACGGGGGGCCTGGTAGAAGCGTCCGACAACGCGCGGGAACTGGTGGAACAGGAAGCGGCGAAACCAGACACCGCCTTGGACATCGCGTATGACGCGGTGCGGATCATCTGGCAATGCGAATGAGGGAAGGGGCCAGAGCCATTGAGCAGCAATGACCACGGGCCGAGCGTGGCTATCGCGGACCTGCGCGCCGACGCGCAGACATGGCGGGAGCGCGGCGCGGCCCTCGCGGGGCTCTCTCAGTCGATCCGGGATGTAGCCCTGGACTCCGACCGGCTCGGCGTGTTCGCGCTCGCGGGCCAAACGCACAACAGCCTCGCGGAACAACTCTCCCAGCAGTGCGCCGAGAGCAGCGCGGCGGCCGAACGCCTCAGCGCCGACCTCACGCACGCAGCGGACACGTACGAGCGCGCGGAGGAAGAATCCACTCGCGGCCTGCATGGGATCGGCCAGCAGATCGAGAGGGGCAATCCGTGACAGCGCATATCCAAGCGCCGCAACCCGCAGCCGCCCAGGCCGTCGCGGAGCGCTACACGCGAAGCGCGGAGGCATGGCGCGCGCTCCCCTCCGTGTTCGACCAGGCTATGGCCGACGCGCTCAGCGCTACCGATGTCGAATGGACGCGGGAAAAAGCGCGCGAGCTTCACGCGGGCCTGGCCGCCCTGCTCGCCGCTCAACAGGGCGTGCTCGACAACTTCGCCGAGAGCGCGTCCGCCCTGCCCCAACTCGCCGCCAGCGCGCAAACTTGGCCCCAGACCAGCGTCGCCGCTCGCGGCATCACAACGACCGGGACGTTGCGGGCGACACGCTCATGGCGAGGGGATGCAGGCAGCAACTACACGACAGCTGCCCACGAACAATCCGACACGGCAGACCGTATCGCGAACTCGGCCAACGCCATCGCCGCAACTCTCGGCAAGATCGCCGCAGCCGGAACCGCGTACGCCATCGCCACAGCTGCGACCACAGAGAAGACCGCAATCGAGCTGACCGACCACGCCGCCGCCCTCGCAACTGGAAACGGAACACTACAAACCCTCGGTGCCTCCCTCCGCACAGCCGCCGCCGCGAGCGAACTCATCACCGAAGCCGCAGACCGCCTCCTACACGCCATCCAATCCAACGAGGCTAAGCTGGACGAGAACAGCGCAGGAGAGCACCCATAATCGTCTGATGTCAGCAGAGTGTCGGTGCCTCGCCGCATACTGCAAGGCATGGTGCGGCATCGAATACTGAAAAAGGTCAAAGGTTTCGCAAAGAAAGGCCTGGAGCATGTTCTCTGGATATGCTTCGTGCTGGCAATGCCGGTATCGTTGGCTTGGAATTTCTGGAAATGGATACCGCCCTTGGCCCAGGAAGCGCTACTGGTCTTCCTTGCGATCGCGCTCGGCTCCACCCTTCTCGAAAGCGCCATATGGGCGATACCGTTCCCGAACGACCATCTGGCGTGGGAGAAGTTCACCACCTGGAACAAGCGGAAGCTTCAAGCCAATCTAGCCGCGCTCGGGCATGAGGAAAAACCTGAGGAGCACCGGCGCGCTCAAGACAGCCAGTTCATGCCGTACGAGGACATCGCCCGACACGTGGCGCAAGGCAAACGGGGAGAGAGGGCTTTCCATAAGGCCGTCCGAGTGCCGCAACGGCTCGGGTCTTTGTATATCAACCCGCTCGCCTCTCCCTTCAAGCCTCTGCGGAGGGCGCTGAAGTCGCCCGCGCCCTGGCTCATCACGGTCTGTGTCGTCCTCATCCGCCACCCAGCGGAGCAGAAGAAATTCTTATCCTCCGGTAAGAGCTGGCTCCATTGGGCCGCCGAGAGAAATCTGCTCACATCGACACCAGCAGTCATCACCATTCTCGTCGTCGCCCTCGGTTGGGTCGGCTGGAGGAGGGTGGAGGGCCTTCGAGCGCGCGAGGAGGCGGTGAAAGCCGCCAACACTGACCTGCTGGCGCTCGGTGGGGAGCTTGCCAGACTCGCCCTGGCTCTCGGCAAATACACAGAACACCTGACGCGGTGGCGGCATCGGACGCTCGACAACTGGGTGAGGGGTGCCACGAACGGGCAATATTGCTGGGAGTTCGGAGGTGTCCAGGAGAGCCAAAGCTTCGGAATCCCGCACTTCGGGACCTCGCCGAGCGCTGACGAGGTTCACGCGTGCGCCCACGCCGTGCTGGCGCGGTCGAATGCGATCACCGCGCAGGGAACCGACACGGTGTGCAGGGGCCTCACGCTGCCGGTGCTGTTCGAGGCAGAAGAACTGAGCCTCTTCCAGCTCAAACCTGTCTGCGCTGAGGATCGCGTCTATAAAGATCTCTTCCTCGAGTTCGCCCAACCGGACTACTCGAAAGAGCTGCAACGCGAGTTCTCACGAGAATGCCCCCTGCCGCCGCCGAGGAAGCAGCGCCATCCCTACGACTACACGCCCCGCTACCGCAAAGAACCCCAGGGCAAGGCCGCGAAAGAACGCAACGCCGAGGTGAGAGAAACCTACGAACGAGCACTTGTAGAACACGTATTCCACATGCTGCACCGCCTCGACAATCACATCGTCAACTTGGAGACAGCGAGGCACAACGCCGAACAAGTCGCACACCATCTGCACCGAAGAGTGATCCGCAGATCGACCGACCAAGCGTTCTACAAAGCGGTGCGAGGTTGAGGGCATGAAAATAGCAGCTCCCAGATTGTCGTAAAGCCGCGAATTCGCAACGCTATGGGAGTACCCCCGATAGCGCTCCGACAGAGGGTCCGTTGGAAAAAATTAGGGAGGGGATTCGCCTATGCGGCCGAGGTGCGGGCTAGGTGCCCGGTGGGGGCACTCCCCCTGGGCACTGCCAGCTTCGCTAATGCGCTCCCCCATGCTGCGGACCATGATCAGAAATCAGGGGCTCAAAGCTCATTGACACCTATACTTGAGCATCTAGAAAAATCCTCTGCTAGATCTTGTCGTTGAACTGCCCTTATATCTAATTACTTGTACCCCCACCCATACCCCAACTAGCCAATTTTCGCTGATTTTCACCCATGTTCGCCAGTGACCGGAAATAGGCTCTCATCTCGCTATCTCGACCACTGGCGAACATTGGCGTATGAGCTTGTTATGACTGGGGGTCAAGGGGTCGCAGGTTCGAATCCTGTCAGCCCGACATATGTCGGACGGGTTTTCACCTTGTCGTCCTGCGCCTCTTGGGTGCTCGGTTCGCGGGCGCCCGCCTTCGACGCCGCAAGTCAGACATCGGCGAACCATGCTCGCGACGATCGATCCGCCGCTTCGCGAACGTCCCCGAGCCCGACGACCAAATTGCGCATCATCGGGCGCAGCACGTTGCGGATCCCTGCGTCGGGCGGTGTGAAGTAGTTCGCGAGCTCGAGCACCATGTAGCCGTGGAGCGTGCTCCAAATCTGCGCCGCGATGGCGACCGGGGAGATTTCGTCGAGGCGGCCGGCTGCGACCGCCCGGCGTGCCGCTTCGATAATGTAGTCGTAGGCGTAACGCCCGGGCTGCAGGACGTCGTCCGGGCCTCCTCGGTAGCCTCCGAGCGATGCCGAGCCGAACATGACCACGTAGAGGTCGGGGTTCGCGCGGGCGTTCGCGATGTAGGCGGCGAAGATCCCGCCGAGGTCCGCCACCGGGTCGTCGGTCTTGGGGACACGCTCGAATTGCTCGGCGAGACGAGCGAAGCCTTCGTCCACTGCCGCCCTCACCAGATCGGGCATCGATCCGAACTGGGAGTAGAGGACCATCGTCGACGTTCCAGCCGCGGCGGCGATTTTCCTGGTCGACAAGCCGCTCGGGCCCTCCGTCGCGAGCAGGTGCGCCGCGCTCTCTAAGAGGCGCGCGCGCATCTGCGGATCGGCTCTGCGACTAGTCATCCCCACTTGTTTATCACGGGCCATGCCCATATCATTGCTATATCACTGATATTTCAGTGGTATAGTTTGCTGTGTCCCACAACTGATGGAGGATGACATGCTTCCCGAATTCGCCGATGTCGTGATTGTCGGCTCACGATGCGCGGGAACCGCGATGGCGGCCCCGCTCGCCCGGGCGGGGCGCAAGGTCGTCGTGCTCGAGAAGGCGGCGTTCCCCGCCGACACGCTCTCGACGCACGTGTTCTTCCCGATGGGCGTCGGCGAGGTGGCGCGCGTGGGGGCGCTGGACCGGATCCTCGCCCTGAACCCGTCTCTGATGACCCACGTGCATGTCGACTTCCTCCAGGCCAGCCACTCCGAGCGGTTCCAGGCCGTCGACGGGATCGATTACGCGATCAGCGTTCCCCGAGCCGACCAGGACGCGCAGCTCGTCGACGCGGCGCGCGAGGCGGGCGCAGACGTTCGCGAACGGTGCGCGGTCCACGAGGTCGTCTTCGAAGGCGGGCGCGCAGTCGGCGTGGCCTACCTCGACGCGAGGGGCTCAGCCCGCGAGATCCGCGCGCCTCTTGTGGTCGGGGCCGACGGCAGGTACTCCACCGTCGCGCAGCAGGTCGGCGAGTGGGAGCCGTACCGGCGTTCGCGCAACGGCCGCGGCATGGTGTTCCGCTATATGGACGACCCGGCCGCGGGAACCCGATGGGCGTCGACGATGTGGGAGGGCCGGACGCACGACACGATCGCGTTCGCTTTCCCCGGCACGCCCCGGGGGCGGCTGCTGGTCCTCTTCATGGGCCCGAAGTCGGAGGTCGCCGAGGCGCGCGCCGACGGCGAGACGTACTGGTCGCGCAAAGTCGCGCAATTCCCCATGCTGGCCGAGCGGGTCGCCGGAGCGGCGAATCGATCGGTCATCCGGGCGACCGCGCAGACTCATGCTTACTTCCGCCGCTCCTCTGGCCCCGGATGGGCGCTGATCGGCGATGCGGGCCACTTCAAAGACCCCGTCCTCGGCCAAGGGATGCGGGACGCGATGTGGATGGGCCGCAGGCTGGGCGAGCACGTCGTCGACGTCCTCGACGACAAGAAGGAGTTGGACAAGGCGGCTCGGCGTTGGGAGCGCGCCCGCGATCTCGAATGCCTGCCGACCTACCACTACGGCAACCTCGAGACCCGGATTCCGGCGATCCCCCCAGAGGTCGTCGCGTCGGTGGTCCACGCGGTCAGCGGGACGGAGTTGTCAGACCTCCATCAGCGCCTCGTCAAGCCGCACGAGGTCTACACGATCGCGCGCGTGGCCCGCGCCGCCGCCGCTCTGGCGCGCAAACGCGGTCTGGCCCCGAGCGTGCGCGCGGTCGGGGAGATAGCAGCTGTGGAGCTCGCCGTTCGCGCCGAACTGCTCGCGGCCAAAGCATACCGGGGCCGTATGCCGGGTCTCGGGAGGATCGTCGGGGAGCACAAGGACGACGAGCCCTGGGCGCGTCCGCCGCGCAGTCCGAAACTGCGGCCGCCCACTCCCGAACTGGCCGAAGCGACGGTCGCCCAGATCACGGCGATCAGCCCCGAGGTCAAAGCACTCGATCTGGTCCGGGCAGACGGCCAGACGTGGCCGGATTGGCGGCCGGGCGCGCATATCGACCTGCAGCTGCCGTCGGGAAAATTGCGACAGTACTCGCTGTGCGGCTCTCCAGAGGACCGGCGGACTCTCCGGATCGCCGTGCTCCGCGAGCCGGGCGGCAAAGGCGGGTCCATGGAGATCCACGCGCTTCCCGAAGGCGCGCGCGTCACCGTCGGAGGACCGCGTAACAACTTCGAGCTGCAGGACGCGCCTGAGTACCTCTTCGTCGCCGGGGGCATCGGTATCACCCCGCTCATGCCGATGATCGCCTCGGTCGAGGCCGCCGGGAAGCCGTGGCGGCTGCTGTACCGCGCGCGCGGCGAAGGGAGGATGCCGTTCGGAGCCGGACTCGCCCGACAGCACGGCGACAAGGCATTGCTGACGAACGCCGACGCGGAACCTCGCCCGAACCTCGACAGCTGGGTGGGCGGATTGCCCCACGGGGCTGCTGTCTATTGCTGTGGGCCGAGCAACCTCATGGACGTGGTCGTCGAGCTCGCGGGCAGGCGTGAAGGAGTGACCGCCCATATCGAGCGGTTCTCCCCGTCCGAGAAGGGCCGCCGCGAGGATGCGGCGTTCGAAGTCGAGCTAGCGGCCTCGGGCCGAACAGTGGCGGTGCCTGCAGGGACGTCGATGCTCGACGCCATCCGCTCGGCAGTGCCGAACTTGTCGGCCTCGTGCGAGAGCGGCGTATGCGGCAGCTGCGAGCTCGCGGTGCTACACGGGCGCCCCGACCATCGCGACGACATCCTCCAACCATCGGAACGAGATCGCACGGACATCGTCTACCCGTGCGTCTCACGCTCCTTGGACCCAAAGCTCACGATCGACGCCTGAGGAGCACGCATGAACCACACGGTCAAAGTCGCCGCAGTGCAGCCAGCACTACAGCTCGCGGATGTCGACAAGAACCTAGCGCGGATCGAAAGGTTGATCCGCGACGCACACAAAACGCACGCCCCGGATGTCATCATCGTGCCGGAGGCGGCTTCGGCGCCGAACGTGCACCACCCCGCGATGCGATCAGTCCCACGCCCCGAGCACGGTGCCCCGTTCCAGCTCCTGACCGGGCTCGCGCAGGAACTCGGCGTCGTCATAGGCGGCGGATACTTAGTCGAGCGCGGCGGCGACGCCTACGGCCATTACATTCTCGCGGAGCCCGACGGCGCCGTGCGCGGCCACGACAAAGACATCCCCACGATGTGGGAGCAGAACTTCTACATCGGCGGCGACGACGACGGCGTCGTCGACAGCCCGACGCTGGGCCCCGTCGGAATGGTGTGCGGCTGGGAGTGGGCCCGCTACCGCACAGCGGCGCGGCTCCGGGGCCGGGTTCGCGCCGTGCTGGGCGGGATGTGCTGGCCGACGGCGCCGCACAACTGGCCCGGCCCCCTCGGGTGGTGGGGCAAGCGCGAGCATTTGCTTCACAAAGACCTCGCGCAGAAACTGCCGGGCCAGGTCGCCCGCCTGGTCGGAGCCCCCGTGGTCCACGCCAGCCACGTCGGGCCGATCACGATGCGCATGCCAGGGCTGCCGAATGTCCCCTATCGGACCGCCATGCTCGGCGAGACCCAGATCTGCGATCGCGACGGCGCGATCTTGGCGAGACTGTCCGAGGAGGACGGCGAGGGCCATATCGCCGCCATGATCGACCTCGCTGACCCGCGCCCGATCGATGCGATCAAAGACCGGTACTGGATCCCCGACATGACGGCGACGGTCCGCGCGACTTGGGGCGTCTCGAATCTGCACGGAAAAACCAACTATCGGGCGCGCAAGCTCGTCGGCCGCCATATCTCTCGTTAAGGACGGAAATGTTCACTCTGCAAGAATGCGACGCGTCCGTCTTCGAGACCGCCCCCGTCGTCCGATCCTTCCGGCTCGACCTCCCCGTGCAGGCGGAACGCGTGTGGTCGGGGCTCTCGAATGAGACCCCGCTGGCGTGGTGCCGCCTGCTCAGCGGCGGCCGCTACACCTCGCCGCGCCCATTCGGAGTCGGGACAACCCGCGAAATCACCGTCGGCAAAGCGATGCGCCTGCGCGAAGAATTCTTCCGCTGGGAAGAAGGCCGACGACATTCCTTCTGGGTCCGCGAGTCCAACATGCCCCTGTTCCGGCGCTTCGCCGAGGACTATCTCGTCGAACCTACCGATATCGGATGCAGTTTCACTTGGACCTTCGCCTTCGAGCTCAACCCGCTGATCGCCAAACCGTCCTTTATCGCCGCAGCGGCGATCAACTCCATCGCCGCGTGGCTGAAACACGACACCAGACACCACTTCGCCGAATAAGCCAAGACTATCGAGGTCATCAGAATGGGGCGCTGGGGACCAGTTGGGGACCAGACGCTCTGCACGATCCTGAACGACCCGCTCGCCCATGAACGCTACGTGTAGTCGAAAATAGGCTGCTCACAGCAGAAGCAACCAAAACCTATGTACCGGGGGTCAAGGGGTCGCAGGTTCGAATCCTGTCAGCCCGACATAAGGGCGGAGGGGGTTTCTGCTCTTCCACGGCCAACGTTTGCGGACCGCTTGGGGACCACTGGCGCACTTGGCCGGTGGCGGCGAGAGCTGCTGCCCGAACCGCGACCCCCGCCATCCCGCGGTCCGGCTTTGACGGAACACAAAGTCGTCGCCAAAACCGGACCGCAGCGGGATTCGCGCCCCTCTTAGGAGAGATTTGGGAAAGCCCCCTGGTGCACGACGTTCCCGTTGTAGTACACGTCCTTGGTGTACTGGTTCGGGTTGGACTGGTCGCCGCTGTAGTTCGTGATGTCTTGGCCGAAGATCTGCGAGGCCTCGCTGATGTCGTCGTCGACGAACTCCGCCCAGCACATGAAGTACTTCCAGCCCGGCTGGCCGCGGAGCGCGCCATTGGGGTCGGGAAGCCTGCCGACCTCGGCGAGGCCGAGAGGCTTGCCGCCCGGCGCGGCGAGCGTCGCGAGCACTTCGTACCAGTTGTCCTGCGGCTGGTTCGTGTCCCACACGTCGTGCGAGATCACGTCGACCACGTCGTCTCCGGGATAGAGGTCGTTGATCACGCCTGTGCTGCCGTCGTTCTGGACGTTCCACACCCACACGATGTTGTCGAAGCCGTGGGTGTTGGCGAAGAAGTTGTGCGTGTACTGGTAGAGCTTCTGACGGTAGTTGCGCTGGTACGGCTGCGCGCCGCCGCCCGCGCCCCACCAGGACCAGCCGGTGTTGACCTCGTGGAAGGGCCGGAAGAGAACGACGACTCCGGCGTCTTTGAGCGTCTGGAAGTACGGCACCGCCTCGTTCAGCCTCCCGAGGAAGTTCTGGTAGAGGCTCGATCCCTGTCCGTTGTTCGACTGCCAGTCCAGCAGCTCCTGCCACGTGGAATCTTGCCGCCAGTAACCGCTGTCGTCGATCTTGACGCTCGTGTCAGACCCGCTCCAGCTGGTGGAGACGCCGTCCGCGCTCGACGAGACCCCGGCGTTGGGCGGCGTCATATGCCAGGTCAACGCGACCAAGGAGCCTGCATGCCATTGGTCCACCGCCTGCTGGGTCATCGCTCGCCGCCACCCGTCCTGGGCGAACGGGTCGTTGTAGAGGAAATCGCTCCCCCAGAGGCCGGGGTAGAGCCCGGTGATCGCGTTGACCTTGTCGGTCCACGGCCGGTAGTACTTCGGATCGGCCGAGTTGTTCCAGTCCCAGCTGCCAGCTGGGTAGGTGGCGCTGGGCTCTCGGTTGTGCTGGCCCGAGACGATCTGGCCGCTCGGGAGGTTCCGCAGGTAGCTGATGAGCCCTGCGCGGGTGTTCGGCAATGACGCCATAATGGGATCTCCTCAAAGTGTGAATGGTTCGCGCTGGTCTTAGCGCTTGGAATGTGTGCTGCGCGCGGGCCGGACCGCCATGGCTATGGCGGTCC